>JAUWKY010000082.1 GCA_030613915.1 Syntrophobacterales bacterium | reverse complement strand
GAAGCGACAGGATTATGCTCGGGCAGTAGAGGAAGGCCAAAAGGAATGGCAACAATGGTTGAAAGAAATTAGAAGCAGTCACCTCCGAGCCCAACTTAAGGTCATCCCCGGCGGCAAAAAAGACGATTAACCGCAGAGAGCGCTGAGATCGCTGAGAATCAAATAGGCAACAGGTCTAATAGATACAGGGTTTACATTCTCTCTGCGTCCTTTGCGTTCTCTGCGGTGAACAAAAAAGCGGCAGGCTGGAGGGACCTACTGTCACCTCAATGACCTGCCGCTGAATTGAGAAATTATTATCCGATGGGAGTAGGCGCACAAAGGTGGTCTGACTCCATAGCTACCCTACCGCAACCGGAGCAGGAATACTTCATCGCTGCCAGCTTATCTTTGCACATATGCTTCGGATCCGTCTCAGGAGTGCCGCAAAAGTTGCACTTGGCCGCATCTCCACAGGGGTTACACAGATGTCCAGGTGCGTCGGCAACCGCCCCGCAGTTCTTACAAGTATAAGCCATATCTGATCTCCTTTCGCAGGTTACAAACCAATTATCATAAGATCTGCCACAGCAACAATCTTTTCTATCCATTAAGTACGAACGCACAAATGTCAAGCCTTTCGCGCCGAGCGCATAGCGCATGGCATCATGGTACTATGCACCGGCTAGCACGACTTCGATTGCGTCATTCCGGAAGACGCGAAGCGGCTATCCGGAATCCAAAATAAATATAAACAAATTGGATACCGGATCTCGCCCTCCGTAGGCGGACTAGTCCGGTATGACGTTCGTTTGTCTTTCCTGTATTCAGATATCATTCGTGCTTAGTGTCTAGTCTAGGCCATCTTCTATCCCTCATTTGAATACTGTGATCGGCGCTCTGAATGCTGTGGTGTCCGCAACCCGCCTGGCTTAATTATTGCAAACCATTGCTTCAACCCAAGCATGGCTGATGCAGAAGGAGAAAAGTTATGCTCACCAAGGAAAAGGTCGCGGATATTTTCAAAAGTATAGTGCGAATATTTCCCGGTATGCCCTCTTATCAAGAACGTGAGGGACTGCGGGCCCAGGATAAGGTCATCCGCACTCAATTGGCATCGCGCCTCACAGAGCAGGTAGAACGGATTGGAGAAATATCGGCTGAGCTTACCAATAGAGCTATACTGAAGCCGTTAGCGAGTCTGGAAAGGCTTGCTCAAAAGCTGATGCGCTTAGCGGATACCATTCGCTTTGCCAGTTACGGCTATGGTGGCCTTTTCGCAGCGACACCCGTGGATGAGCAAAAGCTGGCAGAGCTCTATGACTACGATCTTTCACTACACCAAGAGATCGAAGAGCTCGCGGTAGCCGTCAGCACCCTACGGCAAAGCCAGGATGATGAGTGGGAGAAAATCTCTGTTAATGACATCCAACAACTCGTAAATCGTTTGGAAGAAAGGATCACCAACCGGCAATCCATGTTCACTCAAAATTAGATTGTCGGATTTCGTAGGGCCTCAAGCGCTTGCACACACACGCTATGCGCTTACCGCTCTGCACTTTGCGCGAATGAAAGGAGCGCCCCCATGGCCGTTTTCTTAGAAGTCATAGAATGGTTTGACGAAACCGGTCGCACCATGATGCAACGTATTCCTGAGCAAGGCTCGGCAGAGATCAAATTTGGTGCCCAGCTGATTGTTCGCGAAAGTCAGGCTGCTATTTTTTTTCGGGACGGCAAAGCCTACGACATCCTTGGACCCGGCCGGCATACCCTGTCGACTCTGAATCTGCCCTTGATAACCAAGGTCCTGAGCTTACCTTTTGGCTTTAAGAGTCCTTTTCGGGTTGAAATCTATTTCGCCAATATCAAGATTTTCACCCACCTTAAATGGGGAACCAAAGAGCCGGTTGCCTTCAAAGACTCCGAGCTTGGCCTTGTCCGTCTTCGCGGCTTCGGCACCTACACCATGCGTATCACCCAGCCTTTGCTGCTCATCAATACACTTGTTGGAACACAGGGAATCTATGGTACCGAGGAAATAGAAGACTTTCTCCGCGACGTGATCGTCAGCCGCGTCAACGACCTCTTGGGTGAAATACTGGACACTGTTTTCAACTTACCGGCCTACTACGATGAGTTGGGCGCTGCCATCAAAAGCAGGGTCCATGAAGACTTCGCCCGCTATGGCATTGCCCTCCTTGACTTCTACATCAATAACATTACGCCCCCGGCTGAGGTGCAGAAAATGATCGATGCCAAGGCTGGCATGCAGGCAGTGGGCGATCTAGATAGTTTCATGAAATTTAAAGCAGCTAAGGCAATGGGTGATGCCGCCACGGCCGAAGGGGCTGGAGATGCAGCAAGTGGCATGGGCTTGGGCCTGGGCGCTGGTCTTGGCATGCTCATTCCCGGCATGCTTCAAAAGACCATGCAGGAGGGCCACCTACCCTCTAGCAAACAAACAAATTGTCCAGAATGCCAGGCGCAGATCCCCATGGATGCACGTTTCTGTTCAAACTGTGGCCATCAAATCGTTACCATCAATAAGTGCCTTCAGTGTGATAACGACCTTCCCGCCGGCGCCAACTTTTGTATGGGTTGTGGTACTAAAGTTGAGAAAAAAACCAAGAAATGTACTAAATGCGGGTATGAGGCCCTACCGGAAGCCAACTTCTGTAACGAGTGTGGGGAAAAGCTTCCTTGATATTGCTTGAACCGTAACCCTGAATGCCATTATGCAAATCAAGGTTGATTGTCCGCAGTGCGGTGGAGATATTGTCTTTGAGGAAGAAATCGAGGTGGTTCGCTGTCATTATTGCGGTTCCACCAATCAGATTTCTGGTAAGTCGGGCCATCCACGCTTTATGCTCCCACCACGCTGGACTGCAACACAGTGCCAACATCGGATTTCGTCGCTGCTTAGCAGCAAAGTGTCATGGCGTCTAAAGAAGAAAGGGTTACATTTAGTTTATGCTCCATACTGGCGTACTATAGGAATGGTCTTTCATTGGCTCCTGGGCAAGAAGGAGCATATTTCACCAACGAGTGGGCGCTCGTGGGATGATGCCAAGGAACTCAAAACCAAGCTCTTCGACTTCTCTTTTCCAGCCTACAAAGAACCAGATCTTGACTTAGTGTCTCTGGGAGTACGCACTGCTGCAATCCCTCTGCAGCTTTTTCACCACACCAGGCTTTCCGGTCAGGACATCGTTCTTCCTGCTGAGGTAAGCCTGCGGGAGGCAATGGAGCACAGTAGCAGTTTCCTAACCTATGGGTTCTCTGATCGAAACTTTCGGGTGGAATTCAAAGATACGCAACTGGTGGGAGAAGTCTATTCTTTAGTCTATTTTCCATTCTGGGTCCTAGAGGTAATAGGAAACGACAGGAGAGGTTTGCTCATTATCGACGGAGTGGCCAATCGCATCAGGAAAACTGTATGGGATCAGGATGTAGCTTCTTTTTTCCAGGAACACAAACCCAGTGAAGTAGCAGCTCACTTTAGTGATCTCCGTCTTATTCCATTTGTGTGTCCAGTATGCGGCTGGGACCTTCCCTTCTCACCCACGAGCAAGACCCACGTTTGTGCTACCTGTACCCGGGCCTGGGTCGAAAACGCTGGCAGATACCAGGAAGTGGATTATCAACTCGTAGCTGTGCCGAAAAAGTTCGAGCATCCTACCCGTTACATGCCTTTCTGGGACCTGAGAATTCAGATTCATACCCCTGACGGGGTCTTTAAGAACAGGTCCGATCTCCGCACCTTGTTACCAAACCTTCCGGTAGTAAGAGAGGGCGAAAACGGTGCTCAGTCAATTCGATTTTTGATTCCGGCTTTCAAGATCAGAAACACCAAAGCCCTCTCCAAGTTGGCCAATCTTTTCTGCGTCAACCCGCCTTCCCAACCACTTCGGGCCAAAGAAGCCCTGGAAAAAGAAAAATGCGAGGGAGTTTGCGTGGGGGGCGAAGAAGCGGAACAATTGGCCCGGGTGGTTCTCATCTCAATGGTGCCCAGGTATAACCGCCGAGCTCGCAAGGTAGTAAAGAAATCGAAAATTACAGTCGAAACATCCAGGTTAATCTACTACCCGTTTTACCGTAAAGGTCTCTACTTCAGGGAAGCCAGCTCCAATCACCCAATTCAGCGCGGCACAGTGGTTCTCGGGACTGATTGAGGCACTACGGTAAAAGACAGTAAACGGTGAATGGTGAACACTTACCGCATCCCAAGCACCAAATCCCAGGGTGTCGGGTGTCATCCAGTTACCAGGTGTCAGGTTTCGGGTGTCAGTAAGGAAAAACAAAAAAAACTGAAACCTGTTGGAGCGAAGCGGAAATCCCGTCTGAAGCGAAGCGGCAGCGGGGAACACTGAAACCTGAAACCTAAATCCTTGGTCGTCGTCATTTGTAATTTTCATCAACTTCCGCCTCTACATAGCAAGAACGAGGACGAGTT
The DNA here is from genome assembly GCA_030613915.1 of Syntrophobacterales bacterium. GTDB lineage: Bacteria > Desulfobacterota > Syntrophobacteria > BM002 > BM002 > BM002. The sequence goes on along the minus strand of JAUWKY010000082.1, from coordinate 3,916 downwards.
AAATTCGAAATTCTCAATCTTCCCACTGCCTCCAACCTAAAGCGAAGCGCTCCTCCAACCTCCAACGGCATAGCCCTATGCTCTATGCCTTGTACACCACGGACACCCTGTTTACAGAATTAGTTGAATTAGTAGGAATTATGCTTAAAATAGAGCGCACGGTCTGCGAATATCTGCAACTTTAGAATTACTACTACTATGGCCCTAGTAAACAATAAAAGCTCTCGTCACATCTGGTTTCCTGTGATTCATTCCCCCTGGAGTGACATCATCAAGTTTTTATTGGTTATTGCGGCCCTCGCCTGGTTGATCTATCGGGGCACTGAGAGTTTGGGCTACAATTAACAAAGGAGGAAAAAATGAAGACTCGCCGGGCACTCTTTCAAATTTTAATCATAATCTCTCTGATGTGTTTCATGGTGGCATCATGTTCAGCAGGCAAATTTCAGAAACAATTGGCAGCCGAAAGCACGATCGAGAAGATACTCAAGCGTGGGGCACTTCGTGTCGGTATGTCCACCTTCCTTCCATGGGCCATGAAGGACAAGACAGGTAGTTTTATTGGCTTTGAAGTCGACGTTGCCACCAGACTGGCAGAAGATACCGGGGTCAAAGTTCAGTTTGTCCCAACCAAATGGGATGGTATCATCCCGGCACTTCTTACCGGGAAGTTCGATGTCATTATAGGTGGCATGACTATACGTTCTGATCGCAACCTCAAGGTCAACTTCTCCATACCCTACGACTACAGTGGCCAGACTATTTGTGCCCACAAGAAATTGGCTGCCGGTTTCAAGGGGCCAGAAGATTTCAATCGACCTGACGTCACTGTCGGTGCCCGGCTCGGTTCCACATCCGTTCCTGCAATTAAAAAAATGATGCCCAAGGCAAAGCTTCGTCTTTTTTCTGAGGAACCCCAGCTTTATCAGGAACTGCTCAATGGCAATCTACATGCTGTTATTGCTTCCCTGCCAACGCCCCTTTACCAAGCCCTCAGATATCCGGACACGCTGTTTGCAATCACGGAACCGTTCTCGCGCGAGCTCATTGGCTTTGCTGTCCGCAAAGGTGACATTGACACCCTCAATTACTTTAACAGCTGGATTCGGACTGGTGAGGCGGAAGGCTGGCTACAAGAGCGGCACAATTACTGGTTTAACACCAGAGAGTGGGAGAGATTGATTCAGTAGCAAGCCCTTCGACACGCTCAGGGCTTGTAGGCACTAAGCACATTTCTCATGGAGCGTTTCTCATCTCTCATTGACTATCGAGAGATAAAAGTGATAGGGGTGCTGGATTGAAAAAACTATGAATGCGGAATGACAAATGCGAAATGCGAAATTACCAACGATTATTGTTCCCCTGCTAAAAATCATCGTTGTCGCCCTGTTTAGCCTTTCTCTGATGGCCTGCACTACCGTTATCAAACCCAAACAAGTCTGGTACCAGCAAGACACCCTGGATTCAACCACGAGGACTGACCTGGCAGTATGCAAATCAGATACAATTGATCAGAAAATGATCGCTCGCTGTATGCGAACGAAGGGCTATTTGCTCATCCCTCAACCGCAGGCGGAGTTATTGATAGTGAGATCGCTCCAGGAAGAAGGCTTAAACGATGATGAAATTGCCGCTCAACTTCAATGGAGTGAAAAAAAAGTTCGACGCTACCTTGACGAAGATTACGAATTGCCCCGGACAGCTTCCTTCGGACGGCAACCCATAGAAATATCCACGAGGATTGGCAAGCCGGCTGTAAAGCCTCTGATAGCTGACCTGAAAGACAACGATCCGCTTGTCAGAAGTAACGCAGTGCAGGCGTTGGGCGCAATAAAGGACCCGCGGGCAGTGGAACCTTTGATTGTGGTATTGAATGATAAGGATCCACTCATTCAGAGACAGGCGGTGAAAGCACTTGGAAGGATTAATGACCTTCGAGCGCTTGAACCCCTCATTGGGGTTTTGGAGGATAGAGAAAAGAAGCCATATGTACGCATGAGTGCGGCCGAAGCCTTGGGCAGGATGGGTGACTCGAGTGCAGTGGAACCTCTCGTTGCTGCTCTCAATGATCAGTACTGGGATGTCCGAGGCCATGCCGCAGAGGCTCTGGGCAGGATCAGGGATCCGAGTGCAGTGGAACCCCTGATTGCAGCCTTGAAGGACCAGGATGCAACGGTTAGAGGTAATGCGGGGGACGGACTGGCTAAGATTAACGACCCGCGGGCCATAGAAGCACTATCGGCCGCGTTAACCGACAAAAGCAAAACAGTTCGAAAGAAAGCGGCTCGGGCATTGACAGTGATTGCTGGGGAAGACTTCGGCGAGCGCTGAAAAGAGGAAAAGCAGCCATGGATTGGAGATTGCAGATTGCGGATTTGAGATTGCAAAAAACCGAGCAAGACAAAATAAACGATGGAAGTTAAAGTTTCATTCCTGTTTTACTCAAATAACCAGTTTGTTTCAGACAGCATTCAGTCTGAAATCTTGAGGTGGTCGCAGTCACGCCAGGGCGTGAATTCATGTAATATCCGGGTTAAGTAGGCTTGCTTTCATCCAAGTACTGCTCCCCTTTCGCGCCAATCTTGTATTCTGGAGGCCGGCCGACCTCAACAGCTATATTTATATATGCCTGCTCTTTGAGCACATCCAGATAAGGTTCCAATTTGGGTTCAACGATCCCCAGTAGGTCCGACAAGTCTTCCAAAGGATAGCCTGTATCTCCCGCAGCGGCCAGAAGCTTGAGAACTCTTTTCTGCACACTCTCGGTCTCTTTCGGAGCTTCTTTCTTTTTACGACGGAGCCCTCTTACTTTCACCTTTTTACCGGGCGATGAGCGTGGTTTCTCGGGCTTTGGTTTCCGAGGCTCTGGTTTACTGGGCTCTGGTTTACTGGGCTCCTCTTTCTCTCTTATCCTTTCTTCAATCCTCTCATCGATTTTATCTTCAAGCTCTTTAGCTGCTTCAGAAGCCTCAACTTCCTGCTCAGCAAATCCAGGTTCTCTTTTGAGATCATCGATTGAAATCGGTTCATCATCATGTTTACCTGTGTGGCTAAGCGATACCAAGGTAGCCCGCAACTCGGCTTTCATGGTGTCATAGGACAGACGCGGGAGCCGTCGGATACCAAAACGCTTTGCCAAATCTTCAAAAAGCTGCTCCATAAAATTATTATCATCAACCTCCAGCACCTCAAAGGTGCGAAGGTGTGACGGTAGACCAATTTTGTTTAGCCCTGAATGGCAGAGGCAACTGATTGCCAGGCTTTTGGTCCAGGCACAGCCAAATTCGAAATGGATCCACGGTTGGCGAATTGATTTCGGGCTACAAAGGACCAAAACAAGATCCGCACTTGTTAGCGCACCATCGAGCTCCACGAGCCATTTGTCACCCACTCCACTATCGCCAGAATTGCTGCTTAGCAATACTTCAAATTGCCCAAGAAACGTGGACTCGATAAAATCCTTTAGAAGTAAAGCTATTAAGGCTTCGTCAGAAATGTGACTAATCAATATTTTCAAGGCCGCATTCCTCCTTAACCTGCTACAACTAGCACGACTCGTGCCAAAACAAAACCAAGGAAAAAGTCTGGCCAGAGCTGATTTCGAATTGCGAATTTCGAATTTCGAAATGCAAAATGCGAGATGATAAATCCGCAATAAAAAGAGCCACGCCCAAGGGGCATGGCTTTTGTTTGCTTATTCAAACTGTTACCAGACCCACTGGAGTTTCCAATTCATGAATGAGGAATTTTACGCAAGGTTCAGGAGATCAAGGGATTGCGCGGAGGCGTACTTTATGGTACGCCGCACAAGGAATCCCGCAGATTGACGCAGAGATTGCGGAAAAGGACCATTCATGGATGGAAACTAGCCTAATTTCTCACATATACCCTTGCCGTAATCTTGGCAGGCATGTAA
>JAUWKY010000115.1 GCA_030613915.1 Syntrophobacterales bacterium | reverse complement strand
CCCACCGCGCTTATTGAATTGGTGAGACTCCATAAACAGGGAATACTCCAACCGAGTCTGGTTGTGGGCATGCCCGTAGGCTTTGTAAATGCTGCGGAAGCAAAAGAGCTGTTGATGGCTTCCGGGCTTGTATACATTAGTGTTAGAGGTAGAAAGGGTGGTAGTGCTGTTGCCGCCGCTGCGGTCAATGGACTTGCCAATCTGGCCGCGAAAAAGAGCAAAGCGCATAGCGCATAGCGCATTAATAAGTGTCAACCACACGCCATGCGCTCTGCGCTTGGCACTCTGCGGCGAACGAAGTGAGTTACAACGGACAACGGGCCACTGACGACGGACAATATCGATAAGGCATGGGCTGCAATGCCAGCTAAACGAACTCGGACTAAGCGTAGACGAAAAGGAAAACTGAGGGAGGGTTTTACCACCGGAACCGCGGCCGCTGCTGCCACGAAAAGTGCACTTCAGCTCCTGTTGACCGGTATGCCACTGAATCCGATCTCAGTGACTCTTCCTGAAGGCAGAGTCCTGAGTGTTCCTCTGCGCCGAAGCCTGTTGGACGGAAATACTTCACTATGTTCAGTTGTCAAGGATGGAGGAGATGATCCCGATGTGACCCACGGCGCAGAGATTGGAGCGCGGGTTCGGATCCTGGGGCCTACGAAAGCTAAAACTGAAATCGTGTATAAGGCCGGGGAAGGGGTTGGTGAGGTTACCAAGCCAGGACTGCCGGTAAAGGTGGGTGAGCCCGCCATCAATCCGGTCCCCAGGCAGATGATCCAGTGGGCGGTAGAAGAAGTGCTGGACGCCTGTGAAACTGGGAGGGACAAACGAGTTGAGGTTGAAGTTTTTGTCACTGACGGCGAAACTCTGGCCAAGAAGACACTTAACCCCCGGCTGGGAGTGCTGGGCGGCCTCTCCATCCTGGGCACCAGTGGAATTGTCCGCCCGCTATCACACCAGGCGTACAAGGAAACCATAGAGGCGGCTTTGTCGGTGGCACGAGCTGCGGGCCGCGAACTAGTGCTGAGTACCGGCGGCAAGAGCGAACGATTTGCCAGGAGACTGCTCACCACCCTACCTGAGGAATGCTTTGTCCAGATTGCCGACTTTTTTGGATTCGGTGTGGAGGCAGCAGTTAAACTGGGCTTTACCAAGGTTACTCACTCGGTCTTTATTGGCAAACTGGTAAAAATGGCCATGGGGCTGCACTATACCCACGCCAGCAGCGCCAACATGGATCTTGGTATTTTACGGGAGATGGCTCGAGAGGCCGGAGAACCAGAGGAACTAATAAAAAGACTGGTAGGAGCAAACACTGCCAGACATGCCCTCGAGATTATGCAGGAGACGAGGAGCACAGAGAGCATTGTTCCCAAGCTTTCAGAAAGAGCCATGGAAGTGAGCAGGAACCATTCCCAAGGCAAACTGGACATTCATTTGTTTTTGTTCGACTATAATGGACAAATCATCTTTAAGGCGTAGGATGGCCAGTACACCGACGCGGAGACGCGGAGAGACGGAGACGCGGAGAATCTTGTCAACTTCGCCGCGTCGCCCCATCTCAGTGTCCCCGTGTCCCGATCCACACATGGATCGAAAGAATTGATGCAATGCTTATAATGAAACGCTGGGAAGGAACACGATGAGTAACGTAACAGTGGTGGGCACGGGTGTTGGTCCTAAAGACCTGACCGAAGCGCACCGGGAGGCTATTGAGGCAGCCGAAGTGCTGGTGGGCGGGAAACGGCAGCTTGCCGTTTTTGCTGGACAGAGCGAGAGAACATGGGTCCTGGGCGCAAATCCTGCCACAACGCTGGAGGCGGTGAAACAGGAGGCCGGTGGCAAGCGAGTGGTGATCCTGGCTTCGGGAGATCCTCTTTTTTTTGGCATAGGCAACCTGGCTGTGAAGGTTTTTGGCCCTGAAAGCGTTTCGTTTCTTCCCAACGTTACCGCCCTGCAAAAAACATTTGCTCGACTCAAGTTGCCGTGGAACGGAGCTCGAACCATTAGTGTACACGGACGTAAGCCGATGGAATTCTTTCCTGCGCTTGCCGATCCAGGGTGCATTGCCATCTATACGGACCCTGAGAATACCCCAGACCGGTTGGCTGAGCTACTCCTTGAATTTGGCATGGCCAACCGCAAAGTGGCAGTGGTGGAAGAGATAGGCTCAGAGGGAGAGCAGTGTTTGGAGACCGATCTTGCGACCGCAGCCGGGAAGCAATTTGCCCCGCTCAATGTAATGGTCCTCTACCCGCTTGAAGAACAGCAAGGAACAATCCGGTTTGGTCTTGAAGACGAACGATTTCGGAAGGAGAAATCCCTGATCACCAAAAAGGAAGCACGCGCCCTGATTCTGGCCGAACTCCAAGTAAGAGAAGATGCGGTCATGTGGGATGTGGGAGCAGGTTCTGGTTCAGTGGGGATTGAGGCGGTCAGGATTGCGCCGGGTTTAAGGGTCTATGCGATCGAGAGGGATCAATCCAGATTAGAAATGATTCAGGAGAATGTACAGGAGTTAGCAGGTTTTGGGGTCAAAACGGTTCAGGGTGAGGCTCCTGGGATTTTACTGGATCTGCCGGACCCGGATCGGGTATTTGTCGGCGGCAGCGGCGGCACCCTCGCCAGCATCTTGGAGTTTGTGGAGCAACGGCTCCGGCCTGAAGGTCGGGCGGTGGTAAGTGTGGTTACCCCGGAAACTCTTAGTCTGGCTCAGCAATTTGTTGAGAAAACTAATCTGGCTCACGAATGGTTACTATTGCAAATAAGCCGCACTGTTCCCATCAAGTCGGGTAAGAAAGAGAACCAGGGTGCTCTCATGAGTCGCTTCCAGCCGCAAACACCGCTCTTCCTTCTCAGTCTCTGGCGCTGAGCGACAAACGAGGGTAGGATTAACCACGAAGTACACGAAGGGCACGAAGAAAATCGAAGCAATTTAGGTCGAGTGATTTTTTAAGATGATGTCTGGTTATTGTGATAATTCTGACAGCTGTCGCTCTGAAGTCCCCCTTTGTAAAGGGGGATTTAGGGGGATTTGCAGACGCTTCCGAAATCCCCCCCGACCCCCCTTTGGAAAAGGGGGGTGGAAGAACGGTCTGAGTGTGACCGGTTACCCAAGGAGGATCCAAAACTGAAGCCGATTGAGAAGGGTATAGTCTACTTTATTGGGGCAGGTCCGGGTGATCCGGAACTGATCACAGTACGCGGTGCTAACATCATTAAGGCCGCAGACCTGATCGTCTACGCCGGTTCCTTGGTGCCGCAGGCTCTTTTGGCCCAGGCAAAGGAGGGGACAAAAATCCATGACAGCTCCAGTCTCAGCCTGGAGGAAACCCACGCGCTTCTCACTGAAGGTGTCGGAAAAGACCTTATTGTGGCCCGGGTACACACGGGCGATCCAGCGTTATACGGTGCCATTCAGGAGCAAATCCAGTTACTGCAAAAGGAAGGGATCCCATGTGATGTGGTGCCCGGGGTCACGACGGCCTTTGCGGCTGCGGCTGCCCTTGGGCGGCAGTTCACTCAGCCCGGTGGTAGCCAGACCCTGATTTTCACAAGACTGGCAGGACGGACGCCGGTCCCTGAGAGCGAGAATCTGGGTGGGCTTGCTCAGCACCGATCAACGCTGGTTATTTATCTCAGCGTAAGCCGAATTCGTGAAGTGGTGGCCGAGCTAGAGCAAGGATATCCGGCTGACACACCGGTGGTAATCGCTTATCGGGTGGGCTGGCCGGAGGAAAGATTTATCCACGGCAAGCTGGCAGATATTGTCCAGAGGGTGGAGGAAAGTGGGATAAAGAGACAGGCGGTGATCTTGGTGGGCGAAGCGCTGAGGGGAGAATTGAAGGCCCGCAGCAAACTGTACGATCCCACCTTTGACCACGGCTTCCGGACGTCTCAGCAGGAGGGAGAAGCTGGGCCGCAGGGTGTGGCTGTGATGGCTCTGACTCCAGGAGGAAGCAAGCTGGCCACTAACATAGCCGCCAACATTGAAGGGACTAGCCTCTACCTGCCAAAGAAAGAAAGCTCTGGGTTTGCGGAAGCGCACGCCTTTACTGATTTCAAAACCACTTTTGTCAACTGTTTCAAGAAACATAAAGGGCTTGTGTGTGTGATGGCCACCGGTATCGTAGTGCGGCTTCTTCCTGCTTTGCTGGAGGGGAAGGAGAGCGATCCGGCCGTGGTGGTGGTTGATGAGATGGGCCGCAATGCAATTAGCCTTGTTTCCGGACATCTGGGAGGCGCCAACCGTCTGGCCAGAGAGGTGGCGGCTGTTACCGGCGGTCAACCGGTAATCACCACAGCCACAGATGTCCAGGGAAAGCTCAGTTTTGATGAACTGGCCGAGCGCGCCGGGCTGGTGATCGAAAACTTGGACAGGGTCAAGACTTTGAACATGGCTGTATTGGAGGAGCGGCAGATTGGCCTGTTTGACCCCGGAAGGTGGCTTCAGCCTCTCGTCCCTGATTCTGCAGGGATAAAGGTATTAAAGGGGTTGGAGGAAGCCAGGGTGGCGGAACTGTCTGGTTGGATATATGTAGATGACATGCTCGGTTCTTTTGAACCGCCTCCCTGTCTGGTTTTGAGACCGAAAAGCCTGGTAGTGGGAGTGGGATGCAACCGGGGAACCACTGCGACTGAAATTGGCGCAGCTGTGGACAGAGTATTCCGGGATCAAGGTTTGAGTCTGTTGGCTGTTCGCAATGTGGCCACGGCAGAGCTCAAGAAAGATGAGGATGGGTTGAATGAGTTGCTGGGGCAACGCGGCTGGACATCGGCCTACTACTCGGCCGATGAGTTACAAGCAGGTGATTCAGTGCCAACCCCCTCAGAGGTGGTGAGGAAACACGTAGGAGTTGAAAGCGTATGCGAGAAAGCGGCGGTGCTCAGCGCCGAAACCAAGGAACTGTTGGTCGCGAAAAAGGTTCTGGGGAACGTCACCGTGGCAGTGGCCAGGGTCGGCTCTATATTGTGAGCCTGGGCCCCGGGAGTGAAGACCATCTAACTCCCGCGGCACAAAGAGCCCTGGATGAATCGCATTTGGTGGTGGGCTACCGGACCTATGTGGATCTCATCAAGCCCATCCTCGGCAATCAAGAAGTGGTGGCTACGGGGATGCGCCAGGAATTGGAGAGGGTTCGAGTAGCTCTGGATCGGGCCTTGGCTGGCGAGACTGTATCACTGGTTTCAAGTGGAGATGCAGGGATCTACGGGATGGCCGGGCTGGTTTTGGAGATTTGCCGAGCTAAGGGAATTTCCTTGTCACCAGAGCCGGACGGGTTTCAGATTACTTTCGTTCCAGGGGTGCCGGCTTTTGCCGCGGCCGGTTCTCTTTTGGGCGCTCCGCTTATGCACGATTTTGCCGCAATCTCGCTCAGCGACCTCCTCACTCCCTGGGAGGTGATTGAGAAACGGGTTAGGTGCGCGGCAGAAGCGGACTTCGTCATCAACCTGTATAACCCAAAGAGCAAGAGACGGGATTGGCAGATCGGCAGGGTCCGCGAGATTTTGCTTGAAAGTCGCGATGGCTGCACTCCGGTGGGCATCGTTACTAGGGCAACACGTGAGGGTGAGAAAGTCGCCATTACCGACCTGGAAAATATGCTCTCCTTTTCCATAGACATGCAAACAGTAATCATTGTCGGGAACTCCAGGACCTTCACCCATGGTTCTTTCATGGTGACCCCACGGGGTTATCTGGACAAGTATGAGTTGGAGGAGTTGGTGGACAGCTAGCCCATTCAAATTAAAATGGTGGTTTTTCGTATTTACGGAGAGCGTATGGTTGGGCTACCATGATCTTGTCTAGGTTTTCGGTTCCACTAGGCTTTGTGCATCTTGGATTTCTCCAACGATTTGTCGGCCGCAAGGCGGCAATCCGAGGAGATGAGGTCGTGTGTTTAAACTGCGACAGAAAAATGGGGAGGACGGAAAATGCCCAAAAAAGCACGCAGTAAGAAGACACAGAACAGAAGGATTACCTTCAAGTTGGAGGCATCTGAAGCCAAAGAGGCCATCTTGGTAGGGGACTTCAACAGCTGGGATCTCAAGAAGCACACGATGAAGAAGGACAACAAAGGGAGTTGGGCCAAGATTGTTACTCTTGCCCCTGGGAGGTACGAGTACAAGTTTCTAGTGGATGGGCAATGGCAGAACGATCCCAACAACGACCAAATGGTAGCTAACTCATTCGGCACCCTCAACAACATTTTGACTGTCTAGCCTGGATTGACCAAGGCGGGAGAGTGAGAACTTTGCTCTCTCGCCTTTTTTACTGGGGCTAGTGTGTGGTTTGAAATTCACCCTCTTGATACATTTCAACAATTTCTTTCTCTAATAATGGGCCGAATAATTCTTTTTTGATCCGATCTCTCATTTCCGAATCCAGTACAGGGTTAAACCAAGTTGTTCCGAGGGTAAACTTTCTATCTAGATTGGTGGGATTGTTTTCCGGGCACTTTGTGCACTCTGACACCGCTCCGTCTTCTACTAATTCCCTATCAACTCGAACTGTTGGAGTGACTATCCCGGATTCAAGGGAAAATCCCATTCCAGCCATACAGCCGCAGTCCAGAAACCACCAGGCAACACCTACCAAGCCTGCCTCTGGATAATTGCCCTGAATCCAGTCGCTTGCTGACTCTAGCAACAGCTTTTGTCTCTCAGTTAGTTTCATCACCTGGGTTTTCCTAGCCTTCATTATCAATGAATCCCTGCAGGTTTCGACATCTCCCAAATTCCTTAAATCAGCAATAAACATGCCAATTGAAGATTTTAGATTTCAGATTGACAGAAGCTGCAATCAAAGCCGCCAGTCTAAACGGACAACTCATAAGATTCCCCAATCTACAACCTGAAATATCCTTTACGAAGATTGCAAGAATGCCCCGGGCTTTGCACGGCGATGAATGGCATCCCTTAATCCCCTCTCCCCTGGGGGAGAGGGTTAGGGTGGGTCTGAACCTGGTACATAGGTAACACATTAGACCGGGTACATGGGTAACATAATAATATACGCCATGGAGGTGCTCTATGGCGTGGAAGATGGTGTTGCCCATGGAAGAACGTATTAGGTTTATACTGGCAGTTGAGCAACGCGAATATAGCATAGCTGAGTTGTGTCGCCAGTATGGGATCAGTCGGAAGACTGGATACAAGTGGATAGCGCGTTACCGGGCTGATGGCTTGGAGGGGATGAGGGAGAGGAGACGAAGGCCTTTGCATTGTC
>JAUWKY010000007.1 GCA_030613915.1 Syntrophobacterales bacterium | reverse complement strand
TTGTAATTTCTATTCTTCAATCGTCAATTCTTCAATTATTTCCATGATATTCTTGAATCGACCTAACCTCCAACTCGCCGCTGCATAGCGCATCGATGGCCTGGGCGAAAGCTCTGGCGCCGGCAATGGTCGTGGCGTATGGTAGATTATAAACCAAGGTGGCCCGCCGAATCAAATAGGCGTCGGTGGCCGTTTTTCTCCCAGTGCTGGTATTGATGACCAGGTTGATTTCCTCGTTCTTGATATGGTCTATGACATGAGGGCGTCCCTCACTCAATTTTGCCACCATACGGTTGTGCACTCCATGCTTTGTCAAGAAATCGGAGGTCCCCTGGGTAGCATAGATCCCAAAGTCTATCTGGGCGAAGTCCCTGGCAACGGGAAGAATGGCCTGTTTGTCCTGGTCACGGACGCTAATAAATACATTCCCATTCAATGGTAGAGAATACCCTGCCGCCAATTGGGCTTTGGCGAAGGCCATACCAAATGTCCTGTCAATTCCCATTACCTCGCCGGTGGATTTCATTTCCGGGCCTAAAAGGATATCTACGTCTGGGAAACGTATGAAAGGAAATACCGACTCTTTGACCGCAAGGTGAGTCGGTTCCACCTCTCGGGTAAAGCCAAGTTCGGATAGGGTCTTCCCCAGCATAACCTTGGTGGCGAGCTTGGCAAGAGGCACACCAATTGCCTTACTTACAAAAGGCGCCGTGCGAGAGGCCCTGGGGTTTACCTCCAGCACGTAAATTAAATTGTCTTTAACTGCGTATTGTATATTCATAAGGCCCACCACCCCTAATTCCTGCGCCAGAGCCTTTGTCTGAACCTTGATCTCCTGAATGAGTTCCTGGGAAATACTGATGGGAGGGAGCACACAGGCGCTGTCACCAGAGTGAATCCCTGCCTCCTCAATGTGCTCCATGATGCCGCCAATCACCGTGGTTGTACCGTCGGAAATGGCATCCACATCTATTTCTATAGCGTCCCGGAGAAATTGATCTACCAAGATGGGATGGCCATGGGAAACATGGACCGCCTTATGAATGAAGGCTTCCAGTTGTTCTTGTTCGTAAACGATTTCCATAGCCCGGCCACCCAAAACGTAGGACGGCCGCACCAAAACAGGGTAGCCAATTTTGGTTGCCGCCTGGAGGGCTTCGGAAGCGCTGGTAGCAATAGCATTTTTCGGCTGTCTCAGCCCGAGTTTCTTTATGAGGGCTTGGAAACGTTCTCGGTCCTCGGCCCTATCGATACTGTCCGGGGTTGTACCGATGATGGGGGCACCAGCCTTTGCCAGAGGAACGGCGAGGTTCAACGGCGTCTGGCCACCGAACTGGACGATGAGGCCGTCCGGTGACTCCCTCTCAATTATGTGAAGAACGTCCTCGTAGGTGAGAGGCTCGAAGTACAGTTTGTCTGAAGTGTCATAGTCGGTACTTACCGTTTCCGGATTGGAATTTACCATGATCGACTGCACCCCCTCCTCACGCAGGGCAAAGGAGGCGTGGACACAGCAGTAATCAAATTCGATACCCTGACCGATGCGGTTGGGGCCGCCCCCCAGGATCATCACTTTGCGTACCTCGGCGGGCCGTGATTCATCCTCGTACTCATAAGTGGAATAGTAGTAAGGGGTATACGCTTCGAATTCAGCTGCACAGGTATCCACCAACTTGTAAACTGGAACGATACCAGCCTGTGTTCGACGTTCGCGGATGGTATCGTCATCCGTTCCCGTAAGTTCCGCCAAGCGACGGTCGGAAAATCCGTATGCCTTGGACTGTCGCAAGAGGTCATCGCTCAAGGGCTGCTGGCGCAAGTGAGTCTCAAAATTCAGAATTTGCTCGATGTTGTAGAGGAACCAGGGGTCGATTTTGGTAAGTTGGTGGATTTCTTCCAGTTCTATTCCTGCCTCCATGGCCGCGGTAAGATAAAAGAGCCTCTCTGAGTTGGGCTCGCGTAGCTTTTGGCGAATAAGACCCTGGTATTCCGGGTTTCTGAGAGACTCGGGAGATAGACCGCTGTTCATGGAAAAACGGCCTATTTCCAGGGAGCGCACTGCTTTCTGCAGGGCTTCCTTAAAGGTACGGCCGATGGCCATGGTCTCGCCCACCGATTTCATTGTTGTGGTAAGGGAATCAGGAGTTTGAGAGAATTTTTCGAAAGTCCAGCGGGGAATTTTCACCACGCAATAGTCAATGGCGGGTTCAAACGAGGCCCGCGTTTCTCGAGTAATATCGTTGGTGATCTCATCCAGGCTGTAGCCAACAGCAAGTTTGGCGGCGATTTTGGCGATGGGGAAGCCGGTGGCTTTGGAGGCCAGGGCGGAGGAGCGTGATACCCGGGGGTTCATTTCTATGATAACCATCTCGCCGTCTTCGGGGTTGATGGCAAATTGAATGTTTGAACCGCCGGTTTCCACGCCGATTTCTCTGATCACATCGATGGACGCATCCCGCATGGCCTGATATTCACGGTCGGTTAACGTCTGAGCCGGAGCCACGGTGATGCTGTCACCAGTGTGTATGCCCATGGGATCAAAATTCTCGATGGAGCAGATGATTACCACATTGTCCATGTGGTCTCTCATCACCTCCAGTTCGAATTCCTTCCACCCCAAAACTGATTCTTCCAACATGATGGTGCGGTTCATACTGGCGTCCAGGCCTGCACGGGCCATACGTTCCAAATCTTCCCGGTTGTAGACTACACCGCCCCCAGTGCCTCCAAGGGTGAAGGAGGGTCGAATAATCAAGGGAAAACCGATCTCTTCTGCCACCTGGCGGACTTGTTCCATGGAGCGGGCAATTCCACTGGCAGGTACCCTCAAACCTATCTTCTCCATGGCAGCCCGGAAAAGCTCGCGATCCTCCCCCTTTTTGATCACCGGCAGGGAGGCGCCAATTACCTCCACCCCGTAGCGCTCTAGAGCCCCCATCTCACCCACTGCCACCGCCACGTTTAAGGCTGTCTGCCCTCCCATAGTGGGAAGCAACGCCTGGGGTCTTTCCCGCTCAATGACTTTGGCCACACATTCGGGAGTGATGGGTTCAATATAGGTGCGCTGAGCCATCTCGGGGTCGGTCATAATGGTGGCGGGATTACTGTTGATGAGAACGATCTCGAAACCCTCTTCCCGCAGGGCCTTGCATGCCTGGGTGCCAGAATAGTCAAATTCACAGGCCTGACTGATTATTATTGGTCCTGAACCGATGATGAGGATTTTCTGAATATCTGTTCTTTTAGGCATAGACTTTGGTTAAACTGAGGTTAGTTCTTCATGACTCCCTTGAGTGAATTAATACCACGCCAATCTCCGAAGATTACGGCACATTACCAAGTTTTTCTCTGCATAAGGGTAAGGAAGTCATCGAAGAGATAAGTAGCGTCATGGGGGCCGGGTGAGGCCTCCGGGTGGTATTGGACTGAATAGATGGGCAGTTTCCGGTGCCGCATACCTTCAAGAGTCTGGTCATTGAGGTTAATGTGGGTGAGTTCCACATCTTTACCCTTGAGTGAATTGATATCCACACAGAAGCCATGGTTCTGCGAGGTGATTTCCACCTTGCCGGTGAGCAGGTCTTTCACCGGCTGGTTGCTACCCCGGTGACCGAACTTGAGCTTGAAGGTTGTGCCGCCCATGGCTAATCCTAAGAGCTGGTGGCCCAAACAGATGCCGAAAATGGGGAGTTCAGGCAAAAGAAGGCGAACCGTGTTGATGGCGTAGGTAACGGCTGCAGGATCTCCCGGTCCGTTGGACAGAAAGAGGCCGTCCGGCTCAAGGGCCAGGATGTCGGCTGGCTCAGCCTGGGCTGGTAGGACGATGGTGTGGCAGTCGCGGCCAGCCAGATGGCGAAGGATGGCGTATTTGATGCCGTAATCCAGGGCTACAACTTTGAAAGGATGACTGCGGTCTGGCCAGACATCGGCTCCTGTCATTCCAGACTTCCAGGGGAGCGGCCGCCTCTCTCCATCCCAGAGGAAAGGAGATGGGGTGGTGACTTTTTCAACCAGGTCACGACCCACCAAGCCGGGATAACCCTGCACCCTCTGCAACAGTTCCTCAGGATCTCTATCCCCAGTTGCAATAATGCCCTTCATGGCACCCGCGGTGCGAATGTGTTTTGTGAGGGCCCTGGTGTCAATGGACTCAATGCCTAGGACTTGCCCCTCATCCAAGAACTTCTTGAGGCTCTTCTGGCTTCGCCAATTACTGGGATAGGGCAGGTACTCGCGGACTATGAACCCCTCAACTTGAATTGCTACCGATTCCATATCTTCATTGTTAATCCCATAATTACCAATGAGGGGATAGGTCATGGAGACTATCTGGCCCTTGTAAGATGGGTCGGTAAGCACTTCCTGGTAACCCGTCATGGCAGTATTGAAGACCACTTCACCCAGGGTCTCGCCCTGGGCGGTGAAGGTCTGCCCATAAAATGTCCTGCCGTCCTCCAAAACCAGGGTGGCGCGGGGTTGGTTGAAACTTGCCATGGTGGAACGTTACCTCAGTACCTTATCGGCTGTGCGAAGACCGGGCTCACGAGTCAATCAACATAATCGTTTTGATAAGGTAAGGCAAGCATTTTAGACGGGCAAGAAAACCTTTTCAGTGGGGCTAATTTTTGCTCCTTCATGGACAGCTAAACTTAGAATAATGGTTAGCCTCTTCGGTGCTGTTGTTCCACGATATTTCGGACCAGGGCGAGATCTTCAGGCGTGTCTACACTTACGGAATCATGAGGGGTGATGACCACAGATATGCGGAAGCCGTGCTCCAAAGCGCGAAGTTGTTCTAGCTTTTCCTGCCTTTCCAAAACACCCGGAGAAAGCTTGGTAAACTCCTGCAAAAAGCCATTGCGGTATCCGTAGAAGCCGAGGTGTTTATAGTACTGCGGCGCAGACGATGCCTCACGAGGGGTTGGAATTGGGGTTCGGGAAAAATAGCGAGCCCGGCCTTCAGAGTCCAGGACGACTTTGACAACTGCGGGGTCATGGAAATCATTGCTATCTGTGCCAGGGTGTGCAAGGGTGGCCATGTCCACCTCACCCTTCGCCTTAAGAGTATCGACAAGACTGTCAATCATTTCAGTCCGGAGCAGGGGTTCATCCCCCTGAATATTCACCACAATGGTATGGTCAGAAAGCATCAATTGGCGAGCTGCCTCAGCAACCCGATCCGTGCCGCTCTTATGATCACCCGAAGTCATGAGTACTTCTCCATCGAAGCGGGCAACCGCCTTCTGAATGCGTGAGTCATCCGTGGCCACCACCAGTCGTTGAAGGCTGGCCGCTCTGGCGGCACGCTCGTAAACGTGTTGAATCATGGGACGGTCCTGGATCAAAGCCAATGGCTTACCAGGTAAGCGCTTTGCATCGTAACGGGCTGGAATAATACCGACCACGTCTGCCATAAGATACCCTTGCGGTGACTGTTGTTTCGCGGGCGGCCATCCGCCTTCGCCCTGGGGACAGGTAAAGCCCGCCAGCAAATGTCTAAAATGTCTAAAGTGAACTAAAATGCCTAAAATTATATAGAATCACCCTTAACAGGATATGTAAGAAGCCCAAAAACCATAAGAATCGTCATGCCGGACGAGATCCGGTATCCAGCTGGTTGCGATGCGAGCCGAATGTGGTTCAATGGGAAAGGAGATTAAACCACAGAGATCACCAAGAGTACAAAGAAAAATGTAATACGTCCTTGGAACTGATACCAATTATCTGTCTCACTTCCATGTTACTTGCGATACTTTACTGCCGCCGAATTTTGCCTAATGGTAAGAATCTAAACAATTTTTCTCAGTTTAGCCTCCGCCCCATATCCCTGTTTATACTTGACATCAACAGCTACATGGGTAAGATTGGGGGCAGCGTCGAACGCTACGTTCCCCCAATGGGGATTCGCTAAAGTATTCCCTCTGTAGAAACGCTAAGATATCAATCATCTGTCACTAATACGAAAAAGGCCCTGATGGAAGGAGGTGAGACCGCTAATTCATGGGGTCAACTAGTGTTCTATTCGTCCAACCTCAAGAGATAGGAGAAATCTTATGAAGAGAATTGGCTTACTTACTCTAATCGCAACCATTTGTCTGGCGCTCGGGCTCATGGTGAGCCCAACTCCCGTGGTGGCCAAGATGACCTTCGTCACCATTGGAACCGGCGGTATTACCGGAGTTTATTATCCCACCGGCGGCGCCATTTGCAGAATCGTCAACAAGAAAAGAAAAGTCTACGGTATTCGCTGCACAGTGGAATCCACTGGTGGCTCGGTCTTTAACGTCAATGCGATTATGGCCGGTGACCTGGAATTCGGCGTGGTGCAGTCCGACCGTCAGTTCCAGGCCATGAAAGGGCTGGCTGAATGGAAGGAGAAAGGCCCCCAGAAAGATCTCCGGGCCGTATTCACCATCCATCCGGAATCCATAACCCTGGTGGCCGCGGATGATGCCGGGATCAAATCGATCAATGACCTCAGGGGTAAAAGGGTCAACATCGGCAACCCAGGCTCCGGTCAGCGACAGAACTCCATTGATGGCTTGACCAATGCCGGTATCAACTACAAAAAAGACCTGAAGGCAGAGGGGGTCAAGGCGGCTGAGGCTCCCGGTTTGCTCCAAGACGGCCGTATTGATGCTTTCTTTTACACCGTGGGTCACCCCAGTGGCGCCATCAAAGAGGCCACCGCCGGCAGGAGAAAGGTCCACTTTGTCTCCATCACCAAGGTGGATAAGCTGCTGAAAAAGTATCCTTACTACGCCAAGGCTGTCATCCCGATCAAACTCTATCCGGGTTCCACCAACACCAAAGACGTGCAGACCTTTGGTGTGAAGGCCACCTTCGTCACTTCGGCCAAGGTGCCTGATCGGATGGTTTACGCCATCACCAAGGAGGTTTTCGACAACTTCGAATCCTTCAAGAAGCTGCATCCGGCCTACCAGGTTCTGACCAAGCAGAACATGCTTGAAGGTATGTCGGCACCAATTCACCCGGGCGCCATGAAGTATTACAAGGAATCTGGCTTGGATAAGTACCTGAAATAATAAGTACAAGGCGGCGGGACATTCCCGCCGCCTGTCGTTTCAAACCTCGAATTTCACACCCATCAGGTGGATTCTCAGTTTCGAATGTTGGGGTAATGGAATACTGGAATGATGGATGTGGCGGGAAACGCCCAATCAGTTTGATTTGTCCCTCTTTTGATCCCTTATCCCATTATTCCAATAATCCAATAGTCCAATCTGCCAATCATGCACCAGCTAGGATCAGAAAAACTCGAAAGGTTGTTTTGCCCAAATGACGTAAAGAACCCCCCAAAAGTCAGGTGATCCCAATGAGTGACATTGAAAAGCACGAAGAGGAAGAGGGGCTAGAACTGGCAAGGAAGCTGGCCGAGGAAGAAGAAGGGGTCGGTAGGCTACCAAGCGGACCTTCCAAGTACGTCATTCCCACCATCGCAGTAATCTGGTCATTTTTTCAGTTGTCAATCGCCAGTTGGCTCATTCTGGACACCGTATTTATCCGGGCCATCCACCTTGGTTTTGCCCTGCTGATTGTTTTTTTGAACTATCCTTTTTTCAAGAAAACACGTTTTGGCCTCAAATTCCTCTCTGCCACCGACAAAATTCCTGTCCTGGACTATGTAATCGGCATCATTGCTGCCCTTTCAGCCATGTATATTATGATTGACTTTGGTGGGATCATCGAGCGCTATGGTGACCCTAACACCCGCGATCTAGTTGTCGGGGTGGCCCTGACAATCCTGCTCCTGGAGGCCGCGCGTCGAGTGATCGGCCCGGCGCTTCCTGCCATTGCCACCGCCTTTATCGCTTACTCTTTTTTAGGGCCCCATATGCCTGACCTCATTGCCTTCAAGGGTGTTTCCTTGGAGCGATTCGTAGGCCAGATGACCATGTCCACCGAAGGCATCTACGGTATCCCCTTGGATGTTTCGGCCACCATTGTTTTCCTGTTTGTTCTCTTCGGGGCCATGCTGGACAAGGCGGGGGCGGGCAGATATTTCATCGCTCTGGCCTTGAGTCTTCGGGGGGGCTTCAAGGGGGGGCCGGCCAAGGCTGCCTTTGTGGGCAGCGGGTTGACCGGCCTGGTATCCGGCTCAAGCATCGCCAATATTGTTACTACCGGCACTTTCACCATACCCTTGATGAAAAAGGTGGGATATCCTGCCACAAAGGCTGCTGCCGTGGAGGTGGCGGCCAGCACCGACGGTCAGCTCGCCCCCCCCATCATGGGAGCGGCGGCCTTCATTATTGCCGAGTATGTCAACGTCCCCTACATCGCGGTGATCAAGGCAGCAGCAATCCCTGCCTTTGCCTCCTACGCGGCTCTCTTTTACATCACCCACATCGAGGCCTCCAAGCTGGGCTTAAGGGGCATACCGCGGGCAGAATTGCCGCCATTTTTTAAAACGCTACTTGGCGGCGCCCACTACCTCATTCCCATGATACTGCTGCTCTATGAATTGATAGTAGTACGGCACTCACCCGAGCTGGCCGCCTTTCATGCCATCTGGGCCATGGCTGCGGTTATGCTCCTTCAGAATCCGGTTAAAGCCTATCTGAAAAAGGAACCCATTGGCGCCGCCTTCAAGCAGAGTGTGGTTGATATCTTTGCATCGCTGGCAGCGGGTGGCAGGAATATGGTTTCCGTGGCCCTGGCCACGGCCGCCGCCGGTATCATCGTCGGGGTGGTGGCCATGGGTCTGGGAGGCCTTATCACTCAGATCATCGATACCCTCTCCGGGGGCAACATCTATCTGCTGCTGATCATCGCGGCCCTTGCCAGCCTGGTCATCGGCATGGGACTGCCCACCACCGCCACCTACATTGTTATGGCCTCACTCACAGCACCGGCTATTGTTGAGATCGGCGGCATGTACGATTTTATCGTGCCGTTGATGTCTGCTCATCTGTTTTGTTTCTATTTCGGCATTCTGGCTGACGACACGCCGCCTGTGGGTCTGGCTGCCTACGCGGCCGCCGCCATCGCCAAATCGGACCCCATCGCTACGGGCATTCAGGGGTTCATGTACGATATCCGCACGGCCATTTTGCCCTTCATGTTCATTTTCAACAGTGATCTCATCTTGCACAATATCACGAGCTGGCCGGCAGGGCTGTTGATTTTTGCCATGGCTTGCATGGGCAACTTCGCTTTCGCCTCGGCTACTCAAGGGTGGATGCTGACAAAAAACAGGTTCTACGAAGTACCCCTGCTGTTGGCTGTCACCTTCATTTTGATGCGGCCGGATGCGATTGCCAGTTGGCTTGGAGTTGCCCATGAGAAGCGTTTCTGGATGTACCTCATAGGCCTTGCAGTGTTTGGAGTGATATACCTGATGCAACGGCCGAGGAGGCCGCGAACTGACGCTCCCGCCCCGGCATAGAAAGCACTTGGCAAGGGACGCGCACAAGGAGTGTAAACATGTCTAGGCTTCGAGCTTCGTGCTTAAGTTTGTTGATAGCTTTTTTTGTGATTTTCGTTTCTTTGGCGTTTGCTGGGGAACGTTTTACCGACAATGGCGACGGCACGGTAACCGACCACCAGCTGGGAGTCATGTGGGCCAAATACGACAATCAGGGTGACATTGATTGGCGGGGAGCTGAGAGATATTGCAGATGGGGGCCACCGCAGATCATGGGAAAGTACGACAACTGGCGGCTGCCGACGATGCAAGAGCTTCAAAGCCTATTCGTGCGCGACAAAAAATACAAAGGCTATGAGACCGATTGTGGCCAGAAGGTCAAGATGGTCCCCGAGATCGAGCTGAGCTGTGGCTGGGTGTGGACAAGCGAGGTCAAGAGCATAACAGCCCGGGTTTATAACTTCCAGCGGGGCTATCATTATATGGAGCTCAAGCGCCACTGGAAGGCTTACCGAGCCTTGCCGGTTCGAGATCTGCAAGAGGGGAAGTAGCTACTGTCCATCCGGAAACGAATCAGTGTCATTCTGAGTGGAGCGAAGAATCTCTGATTTACAATCAACTACGGGATTCTTCGTCACTCCGTTCCTCAGAATGACATCCAAAGGCGCAAGTTTCCGGATGGACAGTAGCTAAACACCATAGGAGACATCATGTCTGAAGTAAACAAGATCCTGGTGGCGATATGCTTCTCGGAATACTGTGCTGATACGTTCACTTATGCGACTCGGTTGGCGGACCAACTGCAAGCTGAGCTGATTGTGGTAAATGTCATTGATGCTAAGGATGTGAGAGCAATCAGCAAAATTGAATCCATGGGCTATAGCATAAGCACAAAAGATTACATCGAAGGCGTTAAAGAAGAGCGCAAGGCGCAACTCAGGAAAATGATAGCTGAGTCTGGATTTCCCCAAGAGAAAATCAGATCCACTTTCAAAGTCGGCGATCCTTTTGCGAAAGTCATTAGGGTTGTCAAAGACGAGGGTGTAGACCTGGTGGTCATGGGATCCAAGGGCCAAAGCGATCACCCCCGGTTGCTGACGGGATCTGTGGCTGAAAAGATGTTCCGGCACTCTCCTGTGAGTGTCATATTCTACAAAAAGAAATAGCATCTCGCCCAGCCCTAATCCCGCTGGTGCTGAGGGATTCGGGTTCCTACGGCAAGTCCTGAAAATTCAGTATTGATATCCGGGCTTGATGGATTGGCAGCGGTAACGGGCCATGAACGCTACATAATCACGGCTAAAATGCTAAAAGACAGAAAAGAAAAAACCGCAGAGGAGCTCCTGAGAGAAGAACGGGCTGAAGTCCGGAGTTTGAGTCCATTCGAATACTATCTTGTAGCGATTATCTCCATTTCATGGGCGCTTTTTCAGCTGGCACTCCCCAGTGTGCTTGTAATTGACAGCACCCAGGAAAGGGCTATACACCTTGCTTTCGCAATGGCTCTTCTCTTTCTTTTGATGCCCTGCTTTAAACGACCGAAAAAATATCTTGGCTTTCTTGCCGTCATGGATCGCATCCCGATTCTCGATTATATTCTTACCTTAGTCGGCGCGTTCACAGCACTTTATCTGGCGTTGTTCTATGAGGGGATCGCCATGAGGGCCGGAGCACCGTCCACTGCGGACATGGTTTCGGGAACGATCCTGGTAATACTGCTCCTTGAGGCGACAAGAAGAATTATCGGACCGGCTCTCTCAGTCATTGCCATTGGTTTTACGCTCTATGCCTTCCTTGGCCCTCATATGCCCGACCTTATCGCCTTCAAAGGGGTTTCACTCAGCAAATACCTGAGCAACATCACCAATTCAACAGAAGGAATCTACGGTATTCCCCTCGGAGTTTCCTCTGCCATTGTCTACCTGTTTGTGCTCTTGGGCGCTCTATTAGACAAGGCGGGGGCAGGAAAGTTTTTCACCGACATTGCTCTCTCCTTTCTCGGTCGGTACAAGGGGGGTGCTGCAAAGGCTGCCATTGTAGCGAGCGGCGCCACCGGCCTTGTTTCCGGCTCCAGCATTGCCAATATCGTTACCACTGGACCGTTCACCATACCCTTGATGAAAAAAATCGGCTACCCGGCAAAGAAGGCGGCGGCAGTCGAGGTTGCCGCCAGTACAGACGGTCAGTTGATGCCACCGATTATGGGGGCGGCGGCTTTCATTATTGCCGAGTATGTAAACGTGCCTTACATGGAGGTGGTGAAGGCGGCCGCTATTCCTGCTTTCGCTTCATACTTCGGTCTTTTTTGTATATCACACCTTGAAGCATGTAAACTGGGCATCATGGGACTTCCCCCGGAAGATATCCCCAGCTTTTGGGGGACTCTCAAAGGGGGCGCCCACTATTTGATCCCATTGGGAATGTTATTGTGGGAGCTCATCTATCTCCGCCACTCTCCTGAGCTGGCAGCTTTCAAATCCATAATGCTTTTGTTTGTGATTATCTTCTACCAGGAAATAAGAAAAGCGATCCTGGAGAAGAGGGGATTCGGCTCTGCGATAAAAAATGGATTTCTGCTTATTAGAGATGGCTTTATCCAGGGCTCCAAGAACATGATGTCTGTGGCGCTCGCATGTGCATGCGCGGGAATAATCGTGGGCGTTGTCAACATGGGCATTGGTGGGATGATATCAGCTGTTGTCGAGATTCTTGCCCACGGCAATATCTTTCTCTTGCTTCTCATCACCGCCATAGCAAGTCTCATAATTGGCATGGGACTTCCCACCACTGCCACCTATATCGTAATGGCGTCATTGACGGCGCCAATCATTGTTGAAGTGGGAGGCTTGTATGGGTTTATCATTCCGCTGATGGCAGCCCACCTCTTTTGCTTTTACTTCGGCATATTGGCTGATGATACACCACCCGTGGGTCTTGCTGCCTATGCTGCGGCTGCCATAGCGGAGTCTGATCCGATTCCCACCGGCATCCAGGGCTTTTTGTATGATATCAGGACCTCCTGTATCGCCTTCATGTTCGTATTCAATCCGGAGCTGATACTACACAACATCAATAGTTGGCCACAGGGTATCATGATATTCATCATGTGCCTGATTGGGATGTCTTCTTTTGAGTGTTTTGCTCAGGGGTGGTGTTTGACCAAGAACAAACTGTATGAGATTCCTTTCTTCCTGGCAGCATGGTATACCCTTTTTCACCCAGGTGGAGTCGCTACGTTTTTCCATGTGGATCTTTCCATGAGGTACTATTTCTACCCGCTCGGTATAGCCCTTTACGCTCTGGTGGTATTCCTGCAGAAAATGAGGATGATGGCGGCGGAAAGGGCAAAACTCAGGTCGGCTGTTTAGACCAGACTCTCCGGACCCTTTTCCTCAGAAAAGACCTTCCAAAAAAATGCACACCGCCTTGCTGAACCGTTTTGTTTCTCCTATAATTCTTTAAGCAAAGACCCCACGACAGTAGGAGAGTTGAAGGATGCAAGACGATTCTCCCGGAGGTGAGAGCTGGGTTAGCCTGTCTGTTTGGTCGCCGCAAGTCGTGCAGGAACCTATGGCGAACTTTCTGGTGGAGCAAACGAGTCGGGGGGTAGAGTTAAAAGGCAACTGGATCAAGGCGTACTGCCGCCAGGGTGAAGAAGTCCGAAATTGCCTCAAACAGTTGCGCCGTTACTACAAGGACCTCCAGCAACTGTACCCGGAACTGCCTACGCTGAAAGTACTTCAGGAAAACCTGCAAAATGAAGATTGGGCAGAATCCTGGAAAACCTTTTTTAAACCCATACGGATTGGCAGCAGTATTGTGGTGAAACCCAGTTGGGAGTCTTATGAGTCAAGTGCAAATCAGGTTGTTATAGAAATCGATCCGGAACGGGCCTTTGGCACCGGCAATCACCCGAGCACAGCTCTTTGCATCGAAATACTCGAGCACATTTTAGGCAGCGTCTCAGCAGAAGAGGCCCATTCGGGTCCTTCTGTATTGGACGTGGGCACTGGCAGTGGTATTTTGGGAATTGTTGCTGCACGCCAGGGGGCGCAGCTGGTCTTGGGCCTGGAGATCGATCCTGAAGCCCTTGAAGCAGCACAGCGCAACGTGGATAGAAACGGCGTTGGGGAGGTCATGTCGGTCGCTCTTACTCCCCTGGATCAGGTGGAGCAGACTTTTGATGTGGTGGTAGCCAACCTCACCGCATCCCTCCTCACTCACATGGCAGATGACCTGGCCGGGCACGTTTCTGATAAGGGCTTGTTGTTGCTCTCGGGTATATTGGCCGAGCAGGTGGAAGAGGTTGCCAAATGTTTCCAGGCTCATTATTTTAAAGTGGTAGACAGTCGAGCCACGGAAGAGTGGCGAGCACTGGTGTTAAGGAAAGACAAGTAGTGGAGTTTGCGAAAAAATTATACAGCGTATAGAGTATAGCCCACAGCCTAGCCCGGATATTTCACGAATTGGTGTCGCGAGACCGTGGAGAAGGGTGTGCCACCGGGCAACCGCAGGGGATTGGATCCGAGGCGTACTTGAACAGTCCGTCGCAGGGTCCGATACCCGAGGACGCCCGGAAGAACGGTCATATCCGCGGTCGCAGTCACGCCAGGGCGTGATGAAATATCCGGGCTAAAGCCGAGACGATGAGGACGCTATGCGCTGAGCGCTTTGCGCCATGCGGCGAACGAAGTGAGCCAAAAAAGTGAGGATCTAATTATGAGTACAGAGGGTTCAGTTCAGAAAGGCCAATTGATCACTCTGGATGATGACGGAACCTTGACGGTTCCCGACAACCCCATCGTTGTTTCCATTGAGGGTGACGGCATCGGCCCCGATATCTCCCGGGCGGCCGTCAAAGTGTTCGATTCCGCGGTGGCAAAGGCATATGGAGGCCAGCGAAAAGTTCAATGGCAGGAGGCGCTGGCTGGAGAAAAAGCTTTTGCAGAAAGCGGTCAGTGGTTGCCGGAACAAACCTTACAGAAGCTGCGCCAATGCATAGTGGGCATCAAGGGACCACTTACTACTCCGGTGGGCGGTGGCATCCGCAGCCTAAACGTTACCCTCAGACAGGTTCTCGATCTTTATGCCTGTGTGCGCCCGGTTCGCTACTACAAGGGAGTTCCGGCGCCGGTTCGTTTTCCAGAAAAGGTGGACATGGTGGTGTTCCGAGAAAACACGGAAGATGTGTATGCTGGTATCGAGTGGCCGGCTAATTCTCCTGAGGCCAACCAGTTGGTGAGCTATATTAGCGAGCACCTGAATCGGGAAATCAGGCCTGAATCGGCCATCGGGATTAAGCCCATGAGTAAGTTTGCCAGTCAGAGACTGGTGAGGCGGGCCATTCGTTATGCCCTTGATCAAGGCTATCAAAACCTTACCCTGGTGCACAAAGGCAACATCATGAAATATACAGAAGGAGCTTTTCGCCAGTGGGGTTACGAATTGGCAGCAGAGGAGTTTGCAGGACAGACGATCTCCGAGGCGGATGTCTACGAAAAGCATGGAGGGAAACAACCACCGGGTAGGGTGGTGATAAAAGATCGAATTGCAGACATGATGTTCCAGCAGGCGCTGTTGCGGCCGGAAGAGTATGATGTTCTGGCAATGCCAAACTTGAACGGTGACTATCTGTCTGATGCCCTGGCAGCGCAGGTGGGAGGATTAGGAATGGCTCCGGGCGCCAACATCGGCGATGAGGTGGCTGTGTTTGAGGCCACGCACGGGACTGCCCCCAAATATGCTGGTCAGGACAAGGTCAACCCCAGTTCGCTCATTCTCTCCGGGGCCATGCTGTTTGATTACATGGGGTGGAAAGAGGTGAGTGATCTGATTCGGACCGCATTGGAAGCGACCGTCTCTGCTGGAACAGTTACCTATGATCTGGCCCGCCAGATGGATGAAGCCGAAGAAGTTAAGTGCTCCGAGTTTGCTTCAGCGATCGTAGAACGTATGTAAAGAGCATAGAGCATCCTTCGACAGGCTCAGGACAAGTAGGGCATAGGGCATGGGGTCAAACAAGCCAACGCTCAATACAACCGGTGCCCAGATGCAGAAGTGGGCCCATCGTTTGCCAGTCCTCGCAGCCAGACTCGTGCAAGAGCTAACTCTTTTCATCTATCCGCCGACCTGTGCAGGTTGCGGGCAACCCTTACACTCAGACCGGTCAGGACCTTTCTGTCCGGATTGCCTGAGGACTCTGGAACTCATCTCGGAGCCGTACTGTCCAGGGTGCGGGTTGCCATACGCAACGGAAATCCCTAAGCCTCATCTCTGCGGTGACTGTCTCGGTGGAATACACTATTTCGACCGGGCTCGTTCAACGGGTACTTATCAGGGTGCTCTCAGGGAGGTCCTCCATCGTTTTAAGTATGGGGGCCGGACCTCTCTTGCCAGACCCCTGGCACAGATGTTGACTGCACCGGGAAAGCACCTTGCCCAATTGC
>JAUWKY010000306.1 GCA_030613915.1 Syntrophobacterales bacterium | reverse complement strand
CGCCGGATCTTCCTTTGATACTGGCATTGAAACCGTACCAGGTGATATCAAAGTCGATGATGTCCATCAGCGTTTCGGCGCCGGTGACCTCGATCATCTGGCCTGTGCCGCCCAATTCGTCTCTCCAGTAAAGGGCCGCAGTGGCATTAAGGAATCCCTGGGTGCCGGCAACATAGTCGGCAATCCAGATACCCGAGCGGGTCGGATCGCCGCCCTTGCCCCTGGGCAGCAGGTCCTGGGCCAAACCGGTGTTGTGAACCCAGGAGTTGGCACAACTGGCAAAGGGCTCAATCTCCCACTGACCGAACTTGGATTGCTTGTCCTTCCAGGGGCCCCACTGGCCGAGCATGCCGACCCAGACGTAGACCATATTCGGGTTGGCGCCCTTGAGCTGCCGGTAGCCGATACCCAGGCCATCCATGTAGCCGGGGGGCATGCCGTCGATCAAAACATCGACGTTCAGAGCCATTTGCCTGAAAACTTCCTGGCCTTCCGGGGTCTCGACATCCAAGGTCACGCAATACGTGTTCACCGTCTCGCAGACGAACTCCATGCCGCACTTTTCGCCGGTCTCGGTATTTTCCAGCATGTACTCTTCGCGGCCGAAAGGCGTCAACTGCCTCAAAGGATCGCCGCCGGGCGGTTCGACAGAGACGACCTCGGCCCCGGATTCGCCGAAGAGAGAAGCGCAAAACTTGTGGCCCAGCCTCCAGAGTCCGATATCCAGTACCCTGAGTCCTGCCATGGCCTCATCTTTGCCGTATCTTTTTTCGAATTTGAAGCTGTCCTCGGCCCAGTCGCAGAATTCCAGCGCCTTCCTTTTTTCGTACACCGGTTTGACGTCCTCGTAGGAAGGCGGCGGTGTGACCGGGTAGGGCCTTACATCTTTTAGATCCATCATCCCGATGGTGTCGGCCCTGCTGTTTATTTCAATGTCTTTTTTTTCTGCCATGTTTTAACCTCCGATTCAGCAGTATTATCTCCAAACTTGCTGTACACTCCTTGTTGGCGCTAGAGGTTAGTCTGATAATCCCTCATCGCTTTAACTCATCACCCCCTTTCTCACTGCGATCTGGTTAGAGCTTGTAGTTAGAACCTCCGCCCCGGTGGTTTACCTCTCATGGGGCTTCACGGTTGATTGATCCTTCCTAGTTCGTCTGCTCTACCAGCCGGCAAGTCGTTTTCACCACCTGGTCCGGTGGCAATAGACTGGTCTTTTATCACCCCCTTTACAATGTTCAAGAAATGGAACAAGTGTCAGAATGCAGAATACGACTGTGCCCCCTCAAAGGCCACGTCGTTGGCATTAGCCATCGGGCTAAGAGAGGACAGATGCTCTACTTGGATTAGGTCCGGTCGTTTCGTATTCGGCTATCTTGGTGGAAAAATGCGCTGGCCTGCTTGCCAGATATAGAAACTGCATGCTCGCAGAGTGTCGATGCTCCGGAGCTACAGATTACTCTCGGAATTGTCTTAGGATCTGACTGTGTTAGCTGATTCCGCTGGAATTAGAACTCCAGGTACCGCTAGAAACATAGGATGCGAGTTCGCTACTCGAGCTAGCTCTATTTGCTATTCTGGTTTAACAGGTACGCTTCTGCGAAGGATTGAGAAGCTTGCGATTGTAGAAAACGTGAAGAAAACAGCATTAAGCAACTGAATTTGTTTCTAATCATATCTTGACCCATAATTTTGTCAAGACAAAAAATAGCTCGTGATTTTTTTCTTTAGGCCGAGGCGTTTCGAAGCCAATCACAAGCGGTCACAAAGTCGGCGCGAAGCATACTTTCTTGACAAATATCTTCCCGGTGTGCCACCATCAATTCTAGAAGTGAGAATTGACAACTCAAGTTTCGCACCCTTCTGGATTCCCGCCTCCGCGGGAATGACGAAAAAACACAATCGCCCGTCATTCCTGCGAAAGCAGGAATCCAGACAAACGTCAATCAATGCAAACCGTTCAAAACGAAACTGACAAAATACTCTTAGAGCTTTTCAGCCAAGTATTTTCATGATATGTGATTCGCTCCGTAGTAGGTGCTAACCTTGAGTGGTAATCTTAAGACGGCAGGAGGCGCATCATGCTCACTCACAGGACCCAGGTGCGTGTTCGTTTTGGTGACACTGATCCGTATGGCATTGTGTATTTTGTCAGCTATTTTCGCTACTGCCATCGAGGTATAGAAGAGTTTCTGCGAAACCTCGGCCTGGCTCCCGAAAATACCTTTCGCAACCGCGAAGAGAAATTTGGCTTACCCATCGTGGCCGCCGATTGCCGCTTTTTGATTCCGGCACGTTACGGTGAACTGCTCGAGCTGGAGACCTCGGTAAAGGAGATCAAAGAAAAGGCCATCATCTTTCAGTTTCGCTTTTACCGACCGCCGGAGACCGGGCTGCTGGCGGAAGGCACTGCCACTATTGTAGCCATAGACCATACCTGGAAGGCGAGACCGTTGCCGGAGGTTGTGGCGGAGAAGATTGGCAACTCTTCAGACTGAAAGTTCATTCTCTGTAGGAGCCGCTCCCACAGGATCGGAATTTATCAGACCTCACTGGATCAAGAGTTCGCGAAATTCCTCTTTCGGTGGTGTCTTGACTGTAATCTCCCGGTTCTCCCTCCCTGATAGCATCACGACCGTCTCTGTACCAGTTTCGGCGGCGCTGTAGGCGGCCACAATTTTGGCCGCTAATTCCACCTCCAGCTGAGATATCTCCGCCGCCAATAACCCGGTGGGGCCGGGAATTCCCTCAACTTTCAAGAGAAGATCATCACCCAGGGCCAATTCCTCGAGCTTCAGATTGTCTGCATGTACTCGTCCCACCACGAAACGGTTGCCGCTAGGGAGACGCAGTTGGCGGCCCCACTTGAGCAGTTCCACATCACGCAGTTCCACGTTTTCCTGCGTGCCAAAAAGGTCCCGCAACCTGTCAGCAAAGCCTGCCTTGGTGAGAATGCAGCCGCCACCCGGACTGGGGTATTCTTCAATCCCGTAGTGAGCGGCGAGAGCCATCTGAGGCTTGCGAGAACGTCCGTTGATATCGAGAAGCCTCTGACGATCCACCTTGCCCAATTCTTCCGGCACTGTCTCCCATAACAGCTTGGCGCTCAGTGGCCGGAGAATGTACCCCCCATAGCCAGAAAGCTTATCCACAGCTCTGAGAGCGTCCTTTCGCTGTGACATGGGGCGCTGCCCCAACACCTCCCCAGTGCAAAGAAAGTCAAACCCTTCAGCATCCATGATCCCACCGGCAGTCTTGAACATGAGCGCGTGGCAATCGATGCACGGATTCATCTGGCTGCCGTAGCC
>JAUWKY010000320.1 GCA_030613915.1 Syntrophobacterales bacterium | reverse complement strand
GTCCGGGTCCCCGAAATAGGTGTTCTTGTCGAAGAGGTTCAAGCCGATAGCAGGATACCAGCCGAGATAGGTATAGCCCCCCTGCAGTTGCTCTTTTCCACTTTTGGTACCGATACCACCGCGAAAGCTGAGCCTATGTTCTCCGGTGAAATTGCTGCCGTCCCACTCAATGCCGGGAATTACCCCATCCTTTTCGTTGTAGTCCAGATAGGGAAAAAAGAAGTCAGTGGAAAAACTATCACGGTACTCCTTTTCTTCAAATGTTTGAGCCCAGGATGGAGACACCAGAAAAAGCGGCAACAGGACTACCCCTACCAGCAGCAGCAAACTCCTTGGCCCCTGTGGCTTCGGCCCTGGAGTTTTGCCGATTTCTCTCCGGCAACCGTCAAGGCCCGGCAGCATTTTCGACTCCCGGCTCCAAGCTCGACATGGACCCTTCAAAGATTTTGTACTGTCCGTGGCGAAAGTAGGTGAAGAGCAACCTTTTCCCATCTGGGCTGACCTGGGGGGAGAAGATTCCGCCAATTACCTCAGACAGACGATGGCTGGAACCGCTCTGCAAATCCAGCAGGTGCAAATTGAAAATGGAGCTCTGGTCAGAAACGTAGAGGATCGTTTTGCCCTCAGGCAGGAATAAGGGCCAGATTTCATCATGAGCCGTATTGGTAAGACGGGTTTCTTCGCCGCTGCCAAGATCTTTGAGTACCAGATCAAACTGTTTTTGGTACTCTCTGGAATAGACCAAAAAATTCCCGTCTGCTGACCAGTGTGGATAGGCTTCGTCGTTGATGGTCTGGGTCAAGGGGGTGAGCTTGCCATCGTGCAGATTGATTTTATAGATGTCAGCATAACCATTGACGCTCGCCACAAATCCAACCTCCGCATCTCCTGGGAGAAAGGATGGGAAGCTGTTAACGCGAAGTTCCTGCCTTATCCGCTCTGACTTGTTGCGTTTTAAATCGTAAATGTAAAGATCGCTGCGATTCTCTTTATCACTCACAAAAACCAAACGAGTACCATCCTGAGACCAGCTCAGCGGAGAAACCTCCACAAACCGCCTCATCACTCTGGACAGCCTTCCTGTGGACCTTTCCAGGATATAGAGCGAGAATTCAAATGCCTCGTTCTCCCAATCGGAGATGAAGGCAATTCTGCTGCCATCGGGACTGTAGGTGGGAAAGAAATTCCACCCCTTGTTGGCAGTAAGCAACTGTGTTTGGGCCATTGGAGCTTGCCACCCCGCCCCGCCCACTCGGAGCTGATGGTCGGCATACTCTCGCCAGGTCCGTTCCAGGGTCCAGATGTCCTTACCGGTAACCTCCTGGAGAGCTTTACGGACATTCAGCCTGTTTTTGATCAATCTGAGGAGGCGAGCAATAGACTCTTGGCCGTAGGTATCAACCAGGAATTGAATAAAAAAACCACTCTGATCGTAAGCTAACCTGATCTGATGCGGGGGGAGGTGGCTGAAGCCACGTAGTTGATTCAGGGGAATGAGGTCATGGTCCATGACGGCGTCGCGGACATACATGGCCGGCATGGAGTCCCAGAACCGTGATTCGTATTGGGCAACCCCTTCCATGAACCAGAGAGGCGATAACACGCCGGTTAGAATGATTTGCAGGGAGCGGTAGCGACTTTCCAGCAGATAGTTGAGCTGGACGGCGTGGGTGATTTCGTGCAGGGCCAGACGCTCTAAACGTTTATCATTGCTGTGAACCGGAAAAACAACTCTTTCTTTGAAAAATTCAGTGAAACCACCACTTCCCCTCACCAGCCCGGTGACAACGTTGGTGGTCTCATACTCGTTCTGAGAGGGGTAAAGGAAGACGGGAACATCTCGATCCAAGTGAAGTCCCAGATCCTGGCTGATGGACTCCAGGTGAGTATCGTAGATCTGAGCTACGTCAAGAGCGCGCTGTCGCAGTGTGTCCGGATAGATGATACGAAAGCGATTGCCGCTGATCTCCTTCCAATCATAGTTGGTATCGTTTACCTTATTCTTACCGAACTCATACTCGGCGCCTGTGACAGTCATTTTATCCCGAGTGCAAGAGGGGACTATCAGCAGACAAACACTGAGCGCCAGGCTGATGAATTTCCCTAATTCGTGTATTTTCATGCCCGTTGGTATTCGCATAGATATGCAACATTAGGGTAAATGCACGGTGGTTCCCTACCACGGCTACAGTACAGAGAGAATCGGCTGCAAGAACCGGTCACTGGGCGTTTTTGAGACTCTTGACAGCATCCTCCAGAGCAGCCGCTGTTTCCGTGTATTGAACCTGAGCCTGACGGTGTATCCATCTGACCGAGCGCCCCAGCATCTGGCCGGGCCCTATCTCAATCATGGGTGCCAAATTCTGGCGGACCAATTCCTCAACTACCCCCACCCAACCCACCTGACTGCGGAGCTGAACGGCAAGCAACTCTGCCACCTCAACAGCGCTCTCCAAGGGCTTGTGATCAATATAAGAAATGATGGCGGTATGGGGCTCATTGATGGTGTTCTCGGCAATCCTGTTGGCTAAGCATTTGTCGGCCGCTGCCAGTAGACTGCAGTGATAGGGTGCCACCGCGGGCAGCCAATCCGCCGTCAGAGCCTTGGAATCCACTGCTCGTTGCAGAAGTTCGTCCACTGCGGGTCGCTCGCCGGAGACTATGATCTGATGGTTGGTGTTAACGATGCTCACTTCCACCACACCCGGTACCCTGTCGCACAACTGCTCTACCTCTGCAAGAGATAGGCCCAGCACCACACCCATACCGCCTGAGGTATTGGCCTCATGGATACAGCGATCAGCTTCCAGCATGAGGGTGAGACCTGTTTCAAAGTCCACAACTCCGGCGGCATATACAGCTGCATAGATGCCTGAACTATACGGAGCAAAGGCGGCGGCTCTAATGGACTTGGTTGCGAGGATATCAGCCACCATACAGCTTACGGTATAGACCGACACTTGGGAGATGAAATCCTCATTGAGTCTTTCTTCAGGGCCGGAGAACATGACCTCCCGCAAGGGTAACCCCAGAAGGGACTCGGCTTGTGACAGCAAAGCGAGAGCCTCGGAAAATCGCTCAACCAAATCACGTCCCATTCCCACGTACTGGGCACCTTGGCCTGG
>JAUWKY010000135.1 GCA_030613915.1 Syntrophobacterales bacterium | reverse complement strand
CGTCCCAAACAAAGGCCCGCAGCGCCTTCCAGGCCAGGAAGGTGGCAGCCAGTGCAACTAACAGCAAGAGCATTAAGACCTGAGGCCGGGCCATGAAACTACCAAAGCTTCGGCCCACTGGTCCCAATTCACCCACGTCCAGAAGTGGGACTTGCCAGCCGCCGAGGAAACAGGTCACCGCCACTGCGGTGACCACGTAAATGTTGCCGAATTCGGCCGCGAAAAAGACGCCAAACCGCATAGCGCTGTACTCGATGTTGTAACCAGCCACCAACTCGGACTCCGCCTCAGGAATGTCAAAGGGCACCCGGTTGATCTCGGCAATGGCCGAGATGAAATAGATAAAGAAGGCCAAAAAACTGAAAGGACTACTGAAGATGAACCAGTGGTGAATGCCGCCAGCCTGAGCCCGAATAATTCCTTGCATACTCATGGTCCCAGCCGTGAGCACCACCACCAGAATCGCCAGGGCATTGGGAATCTCGTAACTAACAATCTGGGCGGCTGAGCGCATACCCCCCAACAAGGCATACTTGTTGTTGGAGGCCCAGCCCGCCATGATCAGCCCAACCACAGTGAAGGAGCCAGTGGCAAGTAGGTACAAAACCCCGACATTCAGGTCGCTAATGATCCATTTGGGCCCAAAGGGAATAACCACGAAGGACAGGACGGTGCCTAAAAGGAGCAGATACGGGGCAAATTTGAAAATACTCCGGTCAGCTGCAGCGGGAATAATATCCTCTTTGAGAATGAGCTTGACGCCATCGGCCATAAATTGCAGCAAGCCGTAGGGTCCCACCCGGTTAGGACCCCTGCGCGCATTGGTCCACCCCGCAACCTTTCTTTCAAAAAAGGTATAAAAGCCTGACATCAACCCAAAAAAATTCAGCACGATAAGACCACAGGTCAGCATCACTACCGCAGCCGTCGGCACATAGCCCAATTTCTGCAGGAAGGCGAATTGTCCGAAAAGATCGTTTACCAGGTTTTCCATGAGAAGAAATGCCTAAAATGAGCTAAAGTGTCTAAAATTACTAATTTGTTTCACCGCGGCGCCGTGTCTCCCCGTCCCCGTAATTTCAGCATTGCGAAACCGGGAACCCGCCCGAAGGGTGGGAGTCCGAAGGACAAATCCCAAATGCCAAGCACCAAATCTCAGGGTGTCAGGTGTCAGGTTTCAGGTGTCAGCAGTAAAGGGTAAATCGTTGAAGTGGCAACATCGCGGCTAAAAGCCGCTCCCACAGTAGAATCTCTCAGCTGATCTCTGACCTCCGACTTCTGACTTCTGCTCTCTGTCTTCTGCTGGTTTTGAAATCCGCAATTCGCAATTCGAAATTCGAAATTATTTCGCTATGCGCTCTGCGCCATGCGCTATGCGCCTTACCGGTCCACCTCCGGTGCAACCACGTCCAGACTGGCGATGAGTGCCACCAAGTCGGCCATCATGAGACCGGAACTCACCTCTTCCACAATACTCATTGCTGAAAATGAGCCTGTCCTGATTCTCAGCCGGTGGGGCTTAGGTCCGCCTTGGCTTATCAAATAGAAACCCAATTCACCCCGGGGCGCCTCGGTGCGCACATAAATCTCTCCCGCCTCCACTTTCAGTTTTCTCTTCGACTTATTCAAATAGGGACCCTCGGGCATCTTGGCGATACATTGGCGCAGAATCAGTACGCTTTGCTCCATTTCCCAGATGCGGATCCAGTAGCGGCTGTAGCAGTCTCCCAAAACCCCAGATTCGGCGGCTCCAACGGGAACATCGAATTCCAAATCTCCGTATACTGAATAGGGCTCATCTCTCCTCAGGTCCCAATCAATGCCAGAGGCCCGCAGATTGGGGCCCACGAGAGCGTAGTCAAGAGCCTGCTGTGTGCTGATCACCGCCACCCCCACCAGCCGTTCCTTGAAGATTTTGTTCTTGGATATGAACCGGTTGTATTGCTCCAGCCGCGGCTCAAAGTAGTCCAGAAATTGGCTCAGCCGATCAAGAAACCCTTCAGGTAAATCGAAGACCACCCCGCCAAAGCGAATGTAGTTATAGGTAAGTCTGGCGCCACAAAGTTCCTCGAATAAATCATTGACCCATTCCCTCTCCCGTATCGTGTGAGTGAAGGGAGTCACCGCCCCGATGTCCATGGCAAAGGTGCCCACTGAGATCAGGTGGCTAATAATCCGATTCAGTTCAGCCACCAGAACCCGGATGTACTCGGCTCTTGGCGGCACTTCAATATCTGCCGCCTGTTCCACCGTGATGGCATAACCGAGGTTGCAGTTCATGGCGGCAAGGTAGTCAAGGCGATCGGTGTAAGGCATGAAATGAGCGTAGGGGAGCTGCTCGGCAATCTTCTCCAGCCCGCGATGCAGGTAGCCTATATCCGGCCGGCACAGGTGGATCACCTCACCATCAGTGCGCAGGATGAAACGCAGGACCCCATGGGTGCTGGGGTGGTGTGGGCCCATGTTGAGGACCATTGTCTCCGTAGTTAAAGGCATCAACCGCTCTCCTCGGCCAATATTCCTTCTATTTCTTCCCTCGTGGTATCTATTCCTCGGTAGGCATCAGGTTCTTGATAGTCTTTCTGCAATGGGTGGCCTTCCCAGTCAGTGGGAAGGAGCAATCGGCGGAAATCACCATGGCCCACAAAATGGATGCCGAACATGTCATAGGCCTCTCGTTCCATCCAGGCCGCGGCAGGCCAGATGCCGGATACTGAATCTACCCTCAAATAGAAGTGAGGAAAAAATGCTGGCCGGTCCAACTTGACCTTGAGAATAAACTGGTGACGGTGCCTTAGTGAATAAAGGTGGTAGACCACCTCCATCTCGTCTTGTTCCCCCATGTTGTGTACACCGCTCAGACACATGAGAGTGTCAAAGGCGAGATGAGGGTCTCCCTTCATGTTGATGGCCAGCCGCCGCAGTTTTTCTTTGGGAATGACGAGATAGGGGTCTCCAGCCTGGTCGTCGACCCAGGCCAAATCAGCCTCACCAATGATGCTCTTGATCCTTTCGAGGATACCTTGCGCTTCCACTATGGACTCTTCACCAGGAATCGTTCGGTGCGAATTTTCTCTTGGATCTTCAAAATACCTTCCGTAAGCGCCTCAGGCCTGGGCGGACAGCCGGGGACATAGACGTCCACGGGTACTATTTTGTCCACTCCTTTGACTACCGAGTAGGAGAGTTGAAAAAGGCCGCCGCAATTGGCGCAACTGCCCATAGCAATTACATATTTGGGTTCAGCCATCTGATCGTAGAGGAGCCGGAGCCTGGAGGCCATTTTATAGGTCAGGGTTCCGGCCACGATCATCAAGTCAGACTGCCTGGGAGTGGGACGAGGCACTGAACCTAGGCGATCAATGTCAGTGCGCGGCCCGCCGGTCTGCATCAGTTCGATGCCACAGCAGGCCAGGCCGAAGAGAAGGTACCAGACCGAGGAGAGTCTGAACCAGTTAAGGGCTCTATCCACTGTGGTAAAAGCAGCGCCAAAAAAGCCCTCAGAAGGCATTTTGTTGTGGAGGTGAATCATTGCCGTTCTCCCTTAGAACATAATCGGTTTCTCTTCTTCCAGCACCACTCCCTCTTCCAACTCCTCAGGTACTTCCTTGGTCCACTTAAGGTCACCTCGGTTCCACATATAGATCAGACCTAAAAACAGGATCCCGACAAAAACCGTAATTTCGATGAGGGCAAACAAACCGCTGCCACCCTTTAGCCACTTCTTGTAAACAGAGATACAAGGAAAGACTAACGCCAACTCGATGTCGAAAATGAGGAACGCCAACGCCACCGCATAGAACCTGAAATTAAAGAGTATCCAGGCTGAACCCACGGGCCGCTCGCCGCATTCATAGGTGGTGAACTTGTCGGGGACGTCCGAAACTCTGGGGGCAAGCAATCTGGAAACCGTAATGATCGCGAATGTCATTAACAGCCCCAGAATGATAAAGATAAAAACGTTGGCAAAGTCAAAAAACACAATATTCCCCTTGCCTCACCAAGTAGCTTTGACTACCAAATCTCGCGAGGACACAGCGGTTCCCAAAATCTTCCGTAGTTTGCTCTTGTGGTCATGCCCATAATGTAGGCGGACACGGGGGAAGAGAGGATTTCCAATAAAAGCATATGTCGAATATATACTGACCAGATACGAATAACACAAATCAATATGGGTCGCAACTAGTAGAACAGGAAAACGAAGATACCGGCCAGCGAGAATCAGGGCGGAGTCAATCGGGGCGCTAGCGCGAACTCGAGCAGGAGAACCAAAAGAATCGAAGGAATTTTAACCGATATCCCTGCCAAAAGCAAAGAGAAACCCAGCCGAGATCACCATATTTAACTACCCCAATATTTTGACCCGCTACTTCACAAATAACATTCTTGACCGCATTCATTTGCCAATCTTTCCTTTTTCTGTTGTATCCTTCACCGTTCTTTTCCCATATTCAACTTTCGGCTTCCCAAATAAAACTGGATGTGTTTTAGATGGCTGATCTTTTGACTACCTAGCCCGGATATTTCATGAATTGCTGTCGCGAGACCGCGAAGATGGGCGTGCCACCTGGCAACCGTCCCGCGGTACCGCGGGATTGGTTCCGAGGCGTACCTGAACGGTACGTCGCAGGGACCGACATACGAGGACGCCAGGAAGGACGTCCACATCCGTGGTCGCAGCAGGTAATTCATGAAATATCCGGGCTAACATGGGGGGCAGAACTACTATGAACCTTGAGAATGTACCTGAGGAAGAATCGCTTGATCCCGCTGATTGGCAACTGATGCGCAGTTTAGGTCATCGCATGATCGATGACATAATGACGTATCTGGAAACCGTTCGCACGCGTCCCGTGTGGCAGCCGATTCCGGAGAAAATTAAAGCATATTTTAAGCAACCCCTCCCAGTAGAGCCACAAGGGACTGAACAAGCCTATCAGGATTTTTTAGAATATGTGCTCCCTCATCCAATGGGAAATATTCATCCGAGGTTCTGGGGCTGGGTTATCGGCACCGGAACACCTCTTGGTATGTTAGCTGAAATGCTTGCAGCTGGAATGAATCCCAACGTAGGTGGTGCCGACCACGTCGCCAATTACGTCGAGGCGCAAGTACTTGATTGGTGTAAAGAGATGCTTGGCTATCCTGCCGAGGCCAGTGGCTTGTTGGTCAGTGGTGGCTCCATGGCCAACCTGGTTGGTTTGACCGTGGCACGAAATAGCAAAGCTGAATTTGACCTGAGAACCCATGGTGTACATGCTGCGCCACGCAAAATGACCCTTTATGGCTCACAAGAGACTCACAGTTCTGTACAGAAAGCTATAGAACTCCTGGGACTGGGCAGTAACGCTTTTCGACAAATACCAGTCAATTCAGATTTTAAGATCGACATATCCGGACTGGAAACTGCCATCCTCGAAGATCGCCAGGAGGGATATCAACCAATTTGCATTATCGGCAACGCCGGGACTGTGAATACCGGTGCCATAGACGACCTGGATAGACTTGCTGACATTTGCCAGCGAGAAGGATTATGGTTTCACGTTGACGGTGCCTTTGGCGCACTCGCTGTCTTGTCTTCAGAACTGCGCCCCCTATTGGTGGGCATGGAACGGGCTGACTCACTTGCCTTTGATCTTCATAAGTGGATGTACATGCCGTACGAGGTGGGCTGCGCTCTGGTTCGGCAAGAAGACGATCACCGGAGCACTTTTTCGCTTACACCCGACTACTTGACTCATTCAGATCGCGGTCTGGCAGGTGGTTCAATCTGGTTCAGCGACTATGGTATACAATTATCACGTGGCTTCCGGGCCCTGAAGGTCTGGATGTCCATGAAAGAGCATGGCGCCCAAAAATATGGAAGATTGATCCAACAGAATATTGACCAGGCTCGATACCTAGCCAGCCAAGTTGAAGATATGAGTGAACTTCAGCTATTGGCTCCTGTGCCCCTCAATATAGTGTGTTTCAGGTTTGTGGCCGACGACCTTGACGACGAGTCTTTGAACGATCTTAACAAAGAACTTCTCATTGCCTTGCAAGAAAGCGGGGTGGCTGCACCGTCATATACTGTAATTGACGGTAAGTATGCCCTGCGCGTGGCGATTACCAACCATCGGAGCAAACGGGAAGACTTTGAAATTCTGGTGAGAGAGGTGATACGCTTAGGCAAAAAAATGATGCACTCCGGTCAACCTTGAAGACTCTTGTGATTTTTGGAAAAGATGCGATTTAGTGTTGATTGTTGGGCTAGTTGTTGATACCCTGCGTTGAAAGTTAAGGTCTGTTGCTGCACCGGAGTAGGCCCCTGCCCTGGAAAAGGACCAAATGGTTGGTATATCTTCTCAAGGGCGGGGATTTCGCTTTTAGGATTGAGCTACTCGAAATTTTGTAGATCCCTTAATCGGCTTCGTTTCGAAGGAACATCTTCCTTCTAGTTGCGGCGGCTTTAGAATAGGGAGCATCTTAACACTTTATCCAAGGAGGTCAGAAACATGGCTGAAGGAACTGTGAAGTGGTTTAGTGAACGGAAAGGTTATGGCTTTATCGAGCAGGATGACGGCGGGGACATATTTGTT
>JAUWKY010000326.1 GCA_030613915.1 Syntrophobacterales bacterium | reverse complement strand
GCTTCACTCTGGCCATGCTACTGCTGACCAGTATTCGAGAACGGTTCCCCATGGCCAGGATCCCCAGCCCCTTCGCTGGAATGCCCATTGCCATGATAGCGGTTGGACTGCTTGCGTTGGCTTTTTTTGGTTTCACAGGGTTGACGCATTAGGAGGCTGGAATATTGGCTAAAAGAAGGTTAAAATAATGGGGATATATTCGCTTTTCCATCATTCCCCAATACTCCAGCACTCCACTACTCCATTACTCCATTGTTCTGTGAAAGCAAAAAGAGACTGGAGCGACAAAGACATCGCAATATTAACACCTTACTATACATGATTGAGGAGATGTGAGTATGCTCGCTGCGGGTTTGGCTATAGGAGGTCTTGGTCTGCTGGCTGGTGTTGGACTGGCTGTGGCCTCCAAGGTGTTCTATGTTTACGTGGATCCTCAGATCATAGAAATTGAAGAGGCTCTGCCTGGAGCTAACTGCGGTGGCTGTGGACTTCCGGGCTGTGCCGCCGCAGCCCAGGCCATCGTGGTAGGCCAGTTGGCTCCCAACGCCTGTGTTGGGGGCGGACCGGACGTGCACGAGAAGGTGGGTGAGATCCTCGGCGTAGAAGTGGAACTGAAAGAGCCGGAAATCGCCCAGATCGGCTGTCGTTACAGTGTTGCCAAGGCAGACATCAAGTTTTTGTACGATGGTGTTAATGATTGCCGAGCCGCCATACTTTTGAATGGTGGGGCCAAGGAATGTCCTATCGGCTGTATTGGCCTGGGATCCTGTGTTAAGGTTTGTCCCTTTGACGCCCTTTCCATGGGAGACGATGGACTGCCTGTCGTGCACGAGCACATCTGTACCGGCTGCGGTACTTGTGTACGCACCTGCCCCAAAGGAATCATCGCCCTAACTTCGGTATCCAACCGGATTTTAGGCGAATATACCACCGACGAATGCACCGCCCCGTGTCAAAGAACCTGTCCGGCGGGAATAAACATACAGGAACAGCTCAGACAAACTGCCCTCGGAAATTACTTAGAGGCAGTGCGGGTGATCAAAGAGAGAAACCCCTTGCCGCTGGTTTGCGGCCGGATTTGCCCTCATCCCTGCGAGTTTGAGTGCCGCCGCAACTTCGAAGGCGAACCGGTGGCCATCAACTATCTGAAACGGTTCGTGGTCGACTATGAGCGTGAGAGCGGCCAGCGGTTGCAGCTCTTCAAGGCGCCTGAGACGGGTCGACGTCTCGCTGTGGTGGGCGGCGGCGCAGAGGGCTTGACTGCTGCCTGCTTCCTGGCCCGTTTGGGTTATTCCCCCACCATCTTCGAGGCCATGCCCAAGTTGGGTGGCTTGCTTCGCACCGTAATCCCCGAATCCCGGCTGCCTAGAGACGTTCTCGATTGGGAGATCGAAGGCATTCTTGAGATGGGAGTCGAGGCCCAGACCGGCAAAGCTCTTGGCAAAGATTTCACCGTGGCATCGCTCCTCCAGGAGGGCCACGAGGCGGTTCTCCTTGCCACTGGTGGCTGGGACGCCATGCTCATGCGCGGGCAAGATCCCAACCTGGAACAAGCCGTTCCCGGGCTCTACCTGCTGCTTCCTCTTTCCCTGGCCTGGGCTCTAGGAATGGATGTCCCCGTAGGCAAGCGGGTTGCGATTGCCGGTGGTGGCGAGATGGCCCTTGACGCAGCTAAACAGTGCCTGCAGTCTGGCGC
The DNA here is from genome assembly GCA_030613915.1 of Syntrophobacterales bacterium. Classification (GTDB taxonomy): domain Bacteria; phylum Desulfobacterota; class Syntrophobacteria; order BM002; family BM002; genus BM002. Next base: position 1,315 of record JAUWKY010000326.1, on the reverse strand, counting down.
AGAGCAGGTCACTATCCTCTACCGCCGGTCCCAGAAAGAGCTGGGGCTCACCGACTCGGAAGTGGCTCAATTAAGTGACCAGTCCATCGTGCTACATTTTGGGGCCACGCTGACCCAGTTCAAGGGAGTGGACGACCAACTGACCCAGTTGGTGTATCGCCAAACTGCTTCCGGTAATGGCAGCGAAGCCGGTCTTCTCGCAACAAGACGGTTCAAGGAGACGGCTATTTCGGCGGATACCGTCATTGCTGCTTCCGGCCGCTTGCCGGAAATGATCTTCGTCCAGGTGCCCGCTCTCGAGGCGGAGGAATCTCCGCTCCTCTGGCAAACCATATCCCCTTACCACGAGCCGGTTGCAGTCAAACCGGAGGGTATCTTTGCCACCACCGACCCCATGAGTGACTACCGCGCAGCGGTGGACGCCATCGGCGCCGGTCGGCGGGGTGCCGCCTCTGTTCATCTTTACCTAACCGGTAAACAAGTTGTCCCGCCGGAGAATATGATCACCACCTTAACGAAAGTGCTGGACGTGGCTCAGGCTGAGAACCTGATGCCGGTCGAATCTCGACAGAAAATGCCCGAACTTTCCTCCGAAAAACGGGTTGATCTTTCCCTGGAGATCGAACTTGGATTCACTGAGGAAGAAGCCCGGTTGGAATCCGCCAGATGCCTCAACTGCGGCTTGATTTGCTACATAAGGAGTAAATATCATTAAGCAAGAAAATGCCTAGCAGGCTGATGAAAAACTCGGTATTTTGAGTGCGAGCGCCAAGTCTGTCATTCCGGAATCCGCCGACGGCGGATATCCGGAATCCAGAAAAAACAATACTCTACTGGATACCGGATCTCGACTTCGTCTCGTCCGGTATGACGTTTGGGGCCGTTTCCCAGACTTTTTCAGCAGCTTACTAGAATGACTAAAGTTGTAGATAGGATTTTCCTTCAGTTTTGAATTTTAGACATTTTCGCACACTTTAGTTCATTTAATACGGGGATAGAGATGCAAAATATCGTTCTAAAATCTTTAGTCAACGGCGTCTATGTCGTCACGGTGAACGACAATGGTCAGGTCAACGGCATGACCACGCCCTGGGTTACCCAACTCTCTTATGAGCCTCCGCTGGTGATGGTCGCAATCTCTCCCCTGAGAAAATGTCACGAGATGATCACAAATAGTGGTCAGTTCGCGGTGAACGTCCTGGGAGCAAATCAAGTAGAACTGGCCTCCCGCTTTGGATTTACTACAGGCCGTGAGGTGGACAAATTCGAGGGGATCTCTACTCAACAAACACCGGCGACCAATCCTCTTCTTACC
>JAUWKY010000091.1 GCA_030613915.1 Syntrophobacterales bacterium | reverse complement strand
CTACCAGAGCCATTAAGCTTGGTGATACCGAGCAAGCCACTGGCAGGGCTTATACGACCCGGGCGAAGGCTTATTTGCAGTTGGGTAAAACCACATTGGCCGATAAGGACATTCGGAGATCTTTGAAACTAGATCCCAGCTTCTTGTTTTATATTCACCCTACCATGACCGACTACCTTGCCGATTACGTAACCGATTTCGACCATGAAGGTTCAAAACATATTCGTTGGCTGGGACTCTTGGGGTTGCTCGCTCTTTCAAGTGTGCTCATCTTTCGGTTCACTTTGCCTGCTCCTCATAAAACTGATGATAATTGAGTAGCGGTGTTCGTTATTGAGTAAGGACTGCAGTTTATTCTGCAGGAATCTGTAGGTAAAGACGAAGGCGGTATGGTGTTGGCTAGTCTGGAAGACCGCGATCTTGTGGGATGGATACTAACTATTGTCCATCCAGAAATTCTGGGTGGACAATAATTAGTCGAGCTTTGATTCACTCTCTACCTGCCACCTCATCTGGCACATCTATTGCACTATTACACACCGGACAAAAATACACGGAGCGAAACACAGTAGGAAATCCCCCGTGACCATTAAGCGCAGGAACGGATCTCACTCGATTTCTAAATTCTGACGCTGGTTTCTTGCGAACTCGAATGATTTGGCCTTCATAAGATATATCGAGATTATTGAGCGCTCCAATAACGTCTCTCTTTTTTTGTAGTGGGTTTCAATGAAGAAAACCCTGTCAGACACAGACATTCTTCTCCGCAGCCAGTTAACAGATGATCCTCACGGAGAGATCAAGGTCAGGCTGACGGAATTTCTTCTCGCCCTGATTCAAGCCTTTCTGCGCACCGGTTATTACACTCCCGACCATCCCGAATCACAAAAAGCTAAGGTGGGACTCTACGAAGATTTTCAAAGTCTTTTCTCTCAAAGAGACGAGTTGACCTTCCTGGTACGCGAGGAACTTGAGGGGAAAAACATCTTAATCGAGGGGGTTCTGCCCGAGGTCCAAGACCTCAATGGTCTGATGATAGCGGGGATGGCAGAGATGTATGTCCCCAGATTTGCCAAATTCCTCGAACAGAAAGACCTTATCAGTTTGACTCTCAAGAACGCTATGACTCAGACGGAATTCACCAGTTTCGTCGACGTCATGAGCGAGCCTACTTTTGTCGACACCAAAGAGACTGGCACTAAAGAAAAGTTCAGCCAGACTCTGCAAGAGAGAAACATCTTCAACATCTCTTACATCTACAATGAAGAACTCGTTATCGCACGAAACATTCCTTGGCGATCTCAGATCGCCCTTACTCGTCTCAAGAAAGACTTCAGCTTGGTCCCCTTTTTCACGGACCTCGACCTGGAAGGGCTGAAGAAAGTCAGAAAGCAGATCATCCAGGACTTAGTTAGACCATTGCGAAATGCTGAAGCCATCTATCATATTTTGATGAACAGTGATCTCGCTGTAACCGAGGAATTTAAAGAGGCTGAAATCGACGAAGAAGTAATCGAGGCTCTTGCCGATGACCTTCTCATTCAGATATCTCAAACATTGCTCAAAGAAACCTGCCGTCAGGAGGAGACAGAACCCGCACAAGGAAAATCTGTAGAGCTTGCCAAACAGTTCGCCTCTGCCCTCAATCTAGGGGAAATCAAGGGGAGAGAGTCCATTCTGGGAGAGTATGTCAAGCACAAGCTCATTTCTATTGAGCAATTGCCGAACGAGATGCGGCACCAGATCAGGCTTGAGCAGCTGATAAGAAAATTCCTCCAGGACAGCAAATCCTTTCTCACCCAGTTCGACCAAATTCAGGACCAGAAACAATATCTGCGGGTGGCTCGAGCCTTGCTGGAACTTATTCCTGAGTTGATACGTCGAGATCAGTATGGAGAAGTCCTGGAGATCATACATTGCCTGGATCGGCACTTTCGTGAGAAAGAACACCTCTCCAGCTGCGCCGGGCACATTCTAGATGAAATCAGCAAGGGTGAGACCATCTCGGCATTGCAGAATAAATTTCTCATTGGAAAAATGGAGATATGCCAAACCATAACTCCGATTTTTCTCGCCCTTGGCGGCAGGTCATTGCCTCACCTTGTCCCCATTTTGGTGAGAAGCCGTGATCTTTTAGTCCGGAAAAATGCAGTTGAGATAATTGCCCAAATCGATCCCGCAACCATCGGCCTTGTCTTAAATAAGCTAAACGAAAAAGGAAGCGAAACAAGGTCCATAATCGACATCCTCCGGGTGCTGGGAGAGATAGAGTCTGATGAGTGGCTGCAACCCTTGGCCAACACCCTCCTGGGCTATCTCAGTCATGAAAGCCCCCAGCTCAGAGTGGAGGCACTGAGGGTCTTTTTCAGAATCAAAGGCGCTGAGGGCAAAAGCCTATACTTCGATCTACTCAATGACCCAGACATAGATGTGCAGAAAGAGGCGATTCACTGCCTGGCCAGGGTCAAGAGCACAACTGCCCTGGGCAAATTCCTCGAGATGCTGAAAAACCTTGAAGATTCTCCTTCGGCCAAGACAGAGCGTCTGGAAGCATGCCTTTTTGGGGCCCTGGGTTTCTATGGTAATTTTGAACTGCCAGGGCAAGGCTCGCTTGAGGACTTCCTGCTGGCAACGATCAACAGCCAGCTCAGCATAGGTCGCCTCAAGTTCTCTACAATAAAAGGGAAAGCCATCAAGGCAGAAACAATAGCAGCAATTTGCGAAGCCTTGGGGAACATCGGCACGAGCAAATCCCGTAAAATTCTTCAGAAACTCAATAAACAGAAAGACAGCCTGTGGCAGAACAAAGCCCAAGAGGCCCTGACAAAAATAGCAGAACGAGAAGAGACGACAGGCTAAATCCAGCAAAGAATCCGGCTCCAAAGGACCCGGCTTGGGGCTGCATTGGAAGGGGTTACAAGACCGCAGGATCCAGTCTCCCCGGCTAGCGCTCAGCATTCAACCATCAGCTATCTAGTCGTCGAGAATATGAACAGCAGAACCGCAGAACAAGGAACCGCAGAATATCGAAGTGAAAAACATTTTCTTATTTCTTTCAATAATTTCTGCTGTTTCCGCCGGAGGCGGATTCGATATTCGATAAACGCCTATTTATTGAGCTCCGCAAGATAACTACCTATTCCCTATCCCCTCAAGAGACTGTGTCTGAATTCGTCATCCCGGCCAAGTCCCGCAAAGCGGGACGCGAGCCGGGATCCAGAGAAAGTTTGATTATATTGAAAATTAACTGGATTCCGGATCTCGCTCCGCGAAGCGGCGCTCGTCCGGAATGACGGGTTCGGCTAATTGTGACCTAGTTTCCGCCCCCTTTCCCGCCGGCTACAAGCTTGCCCTTTCACCCCGTTTGGTGTTATAGAAATATGCTTGCGTAGTCCAGTGTGTCAATAGGAAGTCCCATGGAATTCGAAACGGTAATCGGCCTCGAAGTTCACGCCCAACTATTAACCGACAGCAAGATCTTTTGCGGTTGTTCCACCACATTCGGGGCGGCTCCGAACACCCACACCTGCCCTGTTTGCCTTGGCATGCCAGGCGTGCTCCCGGTTCTCAATCGCACCGTGGTGGAGTACACCATACGGCTGGCCCTGGCCACCCACTGCAGCATTGCTCGCACCAGCCGGTTTGCTCGAAAAAACTATTTCTACCCGGACCTACCCAAAGGATATCAGATCTCACAGTACGAACTACCGGTGGCGGAGCATGGCTGGATAGACATTGAAATAAATGGTGAGAACAAACGGATCGGAATAACTCGCATCCACCTCGAGGAAGACGCCGGCAAACTGATACATGATAAAACCCAACCATTCAGCTATGTAGACCTTAACCGCACAGGAGTGCCTCTCATTGAAATCGTCAGCGAACCTGATCTGAGAACCCCGGAGGAGGCATCCACTTACTTGAAAAAGCTACGGGATATCGCCCGTTACTTGGACATCTGCGACGGAAATATGGAGGAGGGAAGCTTGCGCTGCGACGCCAATATTTCCTTACGTCCGGTGGGTTCAGTAAGCTTAGGCGTCAAAACAGAGCTGAAGAACATGAACTCCTTCCGTTTCGTGCAGCGGGCCCTTGAATATGAAATCAAGAGGCAGCGAGCAATTCTTGAACAGGGGGGTACAATTGTTCAGGAAACCCGGTTGTGGGACAGCGACAAAGGCGTCACTCATGGCATGCGCGGTAAGGAAGAAGCGCATGACTACCGGTACTTCCCAGATCCTGATTTGCTGCCGGTAGTGGTGACCGCTGAGTGGATAGAGAATGTTCGGAGCGAGCTGCCAGAGCTACCTGAGGCCAAAAAGGCGCGGTTCATCCAAGAGTATGGGTTGCCGGAGCAGGATGGAGTTGTGCTCACGAGTAGCAAGGATCTTGCCGCCTACTTCGAGGCGTGTGTGGCTCGCTTTCCCCAAGCCAAGAAGGTGAGCAACTGGATCATGGCAGAACTGCTCAGGGAACTGAACCGCGACGATCGAGAAATCCACCAATGCCCTGTGACCCCAGAGGCACTGGCTGATCTTCTCAAAATGACAGAGGCGGACGTGATCAGTGGCAAGATTGCCAAGAGTGTTTTCGAGGAGATGTACGCCACCGGCAAACCCCCCGAAACTATCGTAGAGGAAAAGGGGCTCAAGCAGGTGACGGACGAAGGTGAAATTGGCAAGGTTATAGAGAGTGTATTGACTGCTCATCCCGACCAGGTTGAAGAATACCATGCTGGAAAAGATAAACTTTTGGGTTTTTTCGTCGGCCAGGTCATGAAGCAGACCCAAGGCAAAGCCAACCCCAAGCTAGTCAACGAAATCCTCAGGGAGAAGTTGAAGGGTTGACCACAGTGATGTTACCTTTAAAATCCCCCCCCTAACAAAGCCACACAGCCTTTCGAAATCTTTTAGATCGGAGTTGAGACCATATGATACCTACAATTGCTTGGCAAGACGACCATGTGGTCATGATAGACCAGCGTAAGCTTCCCTTCAAAGAAAGTTATGTGGTATGCAAGACACCAACTCAGGTTGTCGAGGCTATTCGTAAGATGGTGATCCGCGGCGCGCCTGCCATCGGGGTAGCCGCAGCCATGGGACTCGCCCTAGGCGGTCGTCGAATCAAGGCCCAAAACCGTGCCACGTTTGAACGTCACTTTCAGCGTATCTGTGAACAAATGGCCGGTGCCAGACCCACGGCCAGCAACCTTTTCTGGGCCATCGAGAGCATGCTCGAGGTACTAAAAGAACACCCGCAGGCATCGGTGGAGGAGTTAAAAAACCTGCTCCGTCGCAAGGCTGATCATCTTCTTGCCGAAGATCAGACCATTAATAAAGCAATCGGCCACCATGGCCAGATAGTGGTGCCGGACGGGGCAACCGTGCTCACCCATTGCAATGCCGGCGCTCTGGCCACAGCGGGCTACGGCACTGCACTGGGGGTTGTGCGGGCTGCGTGGGAAGAGGGCAAGAATATTCGGGTCCTTGCCGATGAAACCCGACCTTTCTTGCAAGGCAGCAGGCTCACAGCTTGGGAACTGCAACAGGATAATATCCCGGTGACCCTAATCACGGACAGCATGGCCGGCTATTTCATGAGTAAAGGGAAGGTGCAACTCGTCGTTGTGGGTGCTGACCGGGTCGCAGCCAATGGGGATATTGCCAACAAGATCGGCACCTATTCCCTGGCGGTTTTGGCCAAAGAAAACAAGGTGCCATTCTACGTCGCTGCGCCCTTGTCAACGGTGGATCTGTCAGTCGCCACCGGACAGGATATCCCCATTGAGGAGCGGGATCCTCGAGAGGTCACCCACAGCCTTGGCCATGCCATCGCTCCACCGGGTGTGAATGCCTGGAACCCGGCATTCGATGTTACCCCGAACCGATTTATTGCAGGAATCATCACTGAGAAGGGCATAGCTCGTAAGCCCTTTAGTAAAGCACTGAAAGCCATGAAAAACGCGTAACGCATAGTGCATGGCGTAGAAGCGTGTCTTCTACATTCCGACGCTATGCGCTCTGCGCTTTGCGCTATGCGCTGACAAAGAGGAGTGAAAACCATGGTGGAAAAAGCGAAGAAGATCTGGATCGACGGCAAATTTGTGGACTGGGATGACGCTAACGTCCACATCCTTACTCATACGCTACATTATGGCCTGGGGATTTTCGAGGGCATCCGCTGTTATGAGTGCGAGGACGGCCGTTCTGCAGTTTTTCGCCTGCCAGAACATGTGGAGCGTTTTTTCAATTCTGCCCATTCCATGTTCATGAAGATGCCTTTCAGCCAGGAAGAAATAACCCAGGCAATTCTGGACACCCTCCTGACCAATGAGCAGAAGGCCGCATATATTAGACCCCTTGCCTTCATTGGAGAGGGTGCCATGGGGCTTCATCCACAGGACAACCCCGTACGGGTTTCCATCGTCACCTGGCCCTGGGGAGCTTATCTCGGTGAAGAAGGCCTCACCAAGGGTATTCGGGCTAAGGTCTCATCTTTTACTCGACACCATCCCAACATCCTCATGACTAAAACCAAAACGTGTGGTAATTACGTTAACTCCATACTGGCCAAACTTGAGGTCACCACGGACGGCTACGATGAGGCCATCATGCTTGACCCGGATGGGTACATTGGCGAGGGAACCGGAGAGAATATTTTCATCGTTCGTAAAGGTGTGCTCAGAACTCCACCACTCACCTCCATCCTCCCCGGAATCACCCGGGATTGCGTAATCACAATCGCCAGGGACCTAGGCTTCGCAGTACAAGAGGAAAGGTTTTCTCGTGACGATCTCTATGCGGCCAACGAGGCCTTCTTTACTGGAACCGCAGCGGAAATCACACCAATTCGTGAGGTTGATAACCGCACCATTGGTGAGGGATTACCTGGACCTCTGACCAGGACTTTACAGGACACTTTTTTCCAAGTTGTTAAGGGTACTAAGCAGGATTACAGCCATTGGCTCACATATTTGTAGGGCTTGCTAAATCCGATGGAGCAACCAGTATGTATATTGACGATCTCTATGATCTGATTCCAGAGTTAATGTGCACTGAAGGGTGCTATGAGTGCTGCAAAAACTTCGGTGTGCCTTCCAGAACCAAGGTGGAGGATGAACGGATAAAAACGTTTTTTCGAGAACATTCCATGCAAGCAGGTGAGGCCAAGGGCCACACCTGCCCTTACCTTGATGAAAGCCTTTCAGAAGGTGGCTGCTCAATCTACCCTGTCAGGCCGCTCATATGCCGTCTCTACGGCACATCTCCCAACTATTCGTGCAAGATGGGAGTCAAGCCGTTGAACCTTTTACACGAAGATGCAGAGGAGGATATCTTCTACCTTTACAGAAAGAAATTTTTCTAACATTTTTTATTCTAATCTGTATTGAGGTTCATCTCCAACCTTACCCACTAAAGCAAGCGACCCGCCGCAACTTTCACAAACATGGATAGTACTCAGCAGCTTCACCTCGGTATTGGCAGGATCTTCCAGGGAAATCAACTCGGCGGGAAGATGAAGGGATATTCCACATTGCAGACACATGCATTCCATTTCTTCACTCATGACATCACCTCTCCTAGCCCGGATACTTCATGAAGTGCTGTCGCGAGACCACGAAGATGGGCGGGCCACCTGGCAACCGTCCCGCGGTACCGCGGGGTTGGTTCCGAGGCGTACCTGAACGGTACGTCGCAGGGGCCGACATCCGAGGACGCCAGGAAGGACGCCCATATCCGTGGTCGCAGCAAGTGATTCATGAAGTATCCGGGCTAGCTCTTAGCCTCAGAAAAAATACCCAGAAAAACAAGTTCTGGCAAGAGAAAGATGATTTATTGTGGCTAGCAGCCGAGAAGATAATTATATTCTTTAACTAACGACAGACTAATTAGCGTTCATCCACAAATACCCTTTCCCCTCCCCTGGCGGCCTCTGGCTCGTAGAGCCTACGCCTCGGAGAGGAGGGGATTTGGTGAGTTTCTGGATGGACACTAATTAAATACACTCTTTGTCAGATGGAGGACGTTATGGATTTTGCTATTCCACAAAGGGTTACCAAGGAGTTGGAGCAGTTTG
>JAUWKY010000127.1 GCA_030613915.1 Syntrophobacterales bacterium | reverse complement strand
AAAACTGTAAATTAAGGGATGTAATCCAAACTTTCGCAGTGATCGAGGTGAGTTCGTATTCCTAACGGCCAAATCTACACTCTCTTTTGACAAAGCCCACCTCGTTGTCTTATGCTGAGAGCAGTAACCAGGTACGTTTCTTGCCGTAAGCAGGCCTTTGAAGACGGAGATGACAATGGCACGATCAGTTCTATTTGCGATAGGTTTGATGCTCTGCAGCCCTATTTTGATGCTCTGCAGCCCTATAGTGGGCAGCACACAGATTTCTCCTTATGCTGGTTTTGAGCAGCGTGAGATCAAAACACTTGCGCTAGATGAAGTCTCCGGCTACCTGGCGGGCGAGGGAATGGGTTTTGCGCTGGCAGCCGAGTTAAATAGTTATCCAGGCCCAAAACACGTAATGGAAATAGCCCATCGGCTTGATCTAAATGAGAAGCAACTCAAGGCATCGCAACGAATATTTGACCGCATGCACTCCAAGGCTGTTGAGATTGGTACGCAAGTTGTGGAAAAGGAGCAGGAACTGGACAGGATTTTTGCGCAAGAAACAGTAACCGAGACTAATCTGAAGCGGGTAGTCAAAGACATTGCGGATATCAAAGGGGAACTGCGCTACGTTCATCTTAGGGCACACCTTGAAATGAGGAGCATTCTCTCGCCAGAACAGATACAAACATACAATAGTCTTCGAGGCTATGGGTTGGGCGAGCATGGCCGATATCACCATACTGAGTGAACATTACATACTTTAATCCACACTTCTCATCCTGAGGACTAGCTACAATATCTTGGTTTAAACTAAGAAAATACGGAGTTTTTGGCTCCGATTTTTTTTGCCTTGGCACTGTGTTTGCAGCAATTGGGTAGTCAGGAGATTAATTGGCATGACAAGCTCTGAAGCTGTCAGTGGAGCACATCATGGGAGGCTACAAAAAACCCATAGATTGCAGGCACTACCCAATATGCCAAGATCTCGAGACCGTGAGTCGGGATATACCCGCCAGTTTTTCCGGCATGCATGCTATAGTGATGCAGAGAGAAGCTGAGTCGATCTGCGATAAGTGCCACGGTTTTGAACCCAAGGACCTGGCAGGGGCGGCTTAGTAACTTAGCGCAGTGTTGGTCGAAAAACCGGGTAAGACCTTGCCGTCTATTTGATGTTTTGGCCAATTCGATCTTGGTTTTTTGGCCAATTATGGTGATTCGCCGAACTAACCCGGATTATTCATGAATCGGCTGCTCCGACCGTGGATATGGCCGTCCTTCCTGGCGTCCTCGGGTGTCGGCCCCTGCGACGTACCGTTCAGGTATGCCTCGGAACCAACACCCTGCGGTTGCCAGGTGGCACGCCCATCTTCGTGGTCTCGCGACACAGATTCATGAATAATCCGGGCTATAGGTCTGACAAACTCTCTGATCTGACGAACCCACCTTGACAACCACCAAAATTCCATGCCAGAGTTAGCCTAAATTGATTAAGGGGTAAGAGAGAGCAAAAGGAGCAGCAGTTATGGGTTGGTTAGGGAAGATGCTCGGAGGCACCATAGGATTCGCTTTGGGCGGTCCTATCGGTGCAATTGCAGGAGTTGCCTTAGGTCACACCTTTGATGCGAACAGCAGACAATACTACGCAGAAGGAAGGAAGCGGCTTTCGTACCACGAACAGACGCAGATGACCTTCTTCGTTGCAACATTTTCAATGTTGGCAAAACTGGCCAAGGCAGATGGCCGCGTATCACCCGAGGAGATACAGACCATTGAAGATTTTATGGCACATGAGTTAAATCTTAGCCCTCAAAGTAAGAAATTTGCCGCGGAGATCTTCGAGACAGCACTTGGTTCTCCAACTCCTTTCCAAGATTTTGCCACCCAGTTCTACCAACAATTCCAAAACCAGCCCCAGCTTTTGGATCTCATGATAGATGTATTACTCAGACTATCTATTGCCGACGGCACCCTGAGTGAGAGTGAAGAGAGACTCATCAACTCTGCTGCTGGCATATTCAATTTCAGTGAGAAAAAATACAAAGAACTGAAGTCCAGATACGCCCCGGATTTTGAAAAACACTACGCCATTCTGGAAACTGACAATAGTGCTACAGATGAAGAGATAAAGAAACAGTACAGAAAGTTAGTAAAAGAATTCCATCCGGACAAAATCGCCTCTAAGGGACTACCTGAAGAGTTCACCACGTTTGCTCAAGATAAATTTCGCGAGATCCAGGAAGCATATAATGCCGTAAAGCAGGAAAGGGGCATAGGTTAGATTGCGGATTGTGGATTTCAGAGAAATCACGAGGCACCAGGTGACAAGTGCCAAGCACCACCCAGAAGCAGCAAATAATCGTTATTCGTTAATTCGTCAAATCTTTTTGATAGTCAACGCAGCTCATAGCGGCCAATCTCCCAAATAACGAATAACTGATAACGGATAACGACTCTGCCTGCTGCTAGCTGCCAGCTGCCCACTGTATTTCCCTAGGCCAGGGCGGCCAGACCTGGAAGCGTCTTCCCTTCCAGAAACTCCAATGAAGCCCCGCCACCCGTGGAAATGTGCGAGATGGCCTCAGCCTGTCCCGAGCGTTTGACCGCCGCCACCGAATCACCACCCCCGACGACCGAGAGTGCTGCACTTTTTGCAATGGCGGCAGCAATAGCCATCGTACCCACTTCAAATGGTTTTATTTCAAACAACCCCAGTGGCCCATTCCAGAAGATTGTCTTGGCCCTGGCGATCTCGCTTTCAAAAGAAACGATGGTTTCCGGGCCGATATCAAGCCCCATCTTGCCGGCAGGAATGTCACCCTTAACTGTGGTTGCCACCCTCCCCTCCTCTGGCTTGTCAGCCACAACATGATCAGTGGGCAACAATAGAGCCACCCCCCGATCTTTAGCTTCATTGAGCAGATCATGTGCCAGGGTAAGCTGGTCTTCTTCCACCAGGGACTCGCCCGTCTGTTGACCTAAAGAACGCAAAAAGGTGTAAGCCATGGCGCCACCGATTAGCAGTGAGTCCACCAGCTCCAACAGGTTGCTAATCACCGGAATCTTATCGGAGACTTTGGCGCCTCCTAAAATGGCAACAAAAGGGCGCTCCGGGTCGGCCAAGACCTTGCCCAGGTAGTCGCATTCTTTTTTTAGCAGAAAGCCTGCTCCACGTTCCGGGACGAATGCTGCCATACCTGTGGTTGAGGCGTGGGCTCGATGCGCGGTGCCAAAGGCATCGTTAACATAGACCTCGGCAAGCAGTGCCAGGGCCTTAGCAAATTCTTCCTCATTTTTCGTTTCTTCTGCATGAAACCTAAGATTTTCCAGCAGCAGCACCTCTCCGGGCTGCATGGCCGCAACCATTGCCTCAACCTCGGGACCCACACAATCGGGTGCCAGCTTCACCGGTATGCCGAGAGAGTCAGCCAGAGCCACACTCACAGGTTTTAGGCTAAGCTCTGGAGTCCTTTTTCCTTTTGGGCGGCCAAGATGAGATGCCAAAATCACCTTAGCACCTTTATCCAGGGCATAACGGATAGTGGGCAAGGCAGCTTCAATTCTGGTGCGATCTGCAACCCTCCCCTCTGCGAGCGGCACGTTGAAATCTACCCGGATGAAGACGCGCTTGTTCTGGAGGTCCAGTTGATCGATAACCTTGATGTTCTGTGTCATTGTTGCAACCTCCGCATAAGGGGACAAGTCTTCGCTTGACCTTATCTGTTTTCAAACAAAAGTCAAAGGCTGATTTGACCCCTTGTCGGGGAACGTGGTAAGAGAGATGGCCAAAGACAGATCCTATTTCCTTGTTGTTGGACGTCTCCAGTACATGAGGAGGAACCATTATGCGAAAAGTAATGGTTTGCGGCCTCCTGGCAATCTGGTTGCCGGTTGTGCTAAGTATTTCGGCCTGGGCGGGATGGGACCCGACCAGGGAGCAGAAAGAAAAGACCGCAGTTCAGGAAACGATTGCCAGATTCAAGAAAGCCGATTCAAGCATGCAGGTGTTCTTCGATAAGGCGCACGGCTACGTGGTCTTCCCGTCGGTGGGCAACGGTGGCGTTATCATTGGGGGAGCGCACGGTGATGGATGGGTGGATGAACAAGCAAGGTTCATTGGCCGTGCCAGCATGGTGCAGGTGACGGTGGGTGCCCAGATTGGCGGCCAGTCCTTCATGGAAATCATCTTTTTTAAGAACAAAGCGGCATTGGATGATTTTAAGCAGGGAAACTTCGAACTGAACGCCCAGATATCAGCAGTCGCCGTAAAGGAGGGGGTTTCCAAGGACGCTAGTTATGACCAGGGGGTGGCAGTTTTCACCATGCCCAGAGGAGGCCTGATGGCGGAAGCCACCGTGGGTGGACAGAAGTTCGAGTTTACCCCCAAGTAAGAGGTCTGGCGAGCCTGACTACATTACTGTGGCGGCTCTTGCCCCGCAAACGAAGGCCTGCACAGGCAGGGAAGGAACATAAGGATTCCAGTATTTAGGAATTTACGCTATACTGACGCGATTTTCGTGTCCGCAATCTTTCTGTCTATTGCCAGTTTCGCGTTCCGTTCGGATCAAAATACCCTGTTTTGTCCGAGAAAAGGCGGATCTGGATACCGAAAACTGACAATCTATGCATAAAGGGAGTCCAGTAGGTGACTACTAATTCTCATGATCAAGATCCAGGTGCAAACGAAGTCACCGGGCAGCCGGGTACGTTTCTCACCCGGCCCTTTGCTGGTTTCGGCAGGAAAGTAATCAGTTGGGTCGATCATATGGGAGCCGCAACCATTTTTCTCGGTAAGGCTTGTATCATGATCTTTCGGCCCAAACAGATACCCGCCATCATTCAACAAATTTACTACATCGGCGCCAAGTCCATAACGATCATCATGCTGGTAGGTTTTTTCACCGGTATGGTCCTCGGCCTTCAATCTTACCATGCCCTGGTTAAGTTCGGCGCCCAAGGGGCGCTCGGCACCTTGGTGGCCCTTTCTCTGGTCAGGGAACTGGGGCCCGTGCTCACAGCCATTATGATTACCGCCCGGGCAGGCTCCGCCATGACCGCCGAGATCGGAATCCAGCGCATCTCCGAGCAGATCGACGCCCTGGACACCATGCGTATTGACCCGCTCAAGTTCCTGATCAGCCCACGAATCGTCGCCGCGATCTTCAGCTTTCCTTTACTCACGGCTCTGTTTGACCTCGTCGGCATCCTTGGCGGCTATGTCTCCGGGGTCATGCTGCTGGGTATAAATGCCGGCACCTACTTTCACCGCGTGCAGTCCAGCGTGGAGATGAAGGACATCACCGACGGTTTTATCAAAGCCCTGGTATTCGCCGTCATTGTTACCACTGTCTGCTGCTACCAGGGCTATTTCACCCACATGCGCACGGACAGCTACGGTGCCAAAGGTGTTAGTCTTTCCACAACTTCGGCCGTTGTCCTGTCGTGCGTGCTCATTCTTGTGTCGGACTATATTGTAACCTCCTTTCTCATTTAGCAATAACTATGGAAACCCCTCTCATCGAATTCAAAGACGTGACCAAACGATTCGGTTCACGGACGATTCTCGATCAGGTCAATTTAAAAATCTACGAAGGCCAGATCTCGACTATCATAGGCAAAAGCGGTACGGGCAAAAGCGTGCTTCTCAAGCACGTCATCGGCCTGCTATCGCCGGATGAAGGCAGCGTCCTGTTCCGGGGATATCCCATAGGAAGCCTGAAGAAGAGTGAGTGGGATGCCTACAGAGTCCAGGTCAGCTATATGTTTCAAAACAACGCCCTTTTCGACTCGATGACGGTCTACGACAATGTT
The DNA here is from genome assembly GCA_030613915.1 of Syntrophobacterales bacterium. Classification (GTDB taxonomy): domain Bacteria; phylum Desulfobacterota; class Syntrophobacteria; order BM002; family BM002; genus BM002. Next base: position 1,052 of record JAUWKY010000127.1, on the reverse strand, counting down.
GCCTTGCCACTGCAGCAGACAATGAATTTGAGCAAGAGTGAGATCGAACGCAGGGTGATGGCGAGAATCGAACAGACTGAGCTTACCGAAGTAGCCTACAAGTATCCGTCGGAGCTCTCCGGCGGTATGCAGAAGCGGGTGGCTTTGAGCCGTGCCCTGGTTACAGATCCCACCATTGTTCTTTTCGACGAACCCACCACCGGGCAGGATCCCGTACGCAAGAATGCCATCCTGGCCATGATCGCTGAATATCAGAGGAAATTGGGCTTTACCGCGATCTTGATCAGCCATGAAATTCCTGACGTTTTTTTCATCTCAAACCGTATTCTCGCCCTCTATAATGGCAAGATCGTTTTTCAGGGCACTCCAGAAGAACTCGATGAGTTTGAACATCCCTTCAAAGATGAAGTCATACAGAGCCTGGAGGGCTTCCAGGAAGAATTGACCGGGCTGTATTCCCAGAGGCATTTCAAGGTCAGATACCAAACGGATTTAAGCCGTAAACGGAGAGATGAGACCTACGCCATTGCCCTCTTTACTCTGGAGGAACTGGAAGCAATAAGTAATGTCTTAGGTCACACCGCGGCGCAAAAAATCATAAGAGCCCTGGGTGCATATATTGACAAACACTTCGGTGCGGTGGGGGGATTTTCCACCCGTCATAGCATCAATGAATTTGTCACGGTGCTCCCCTACTCTGATCTGGATGAAGCTGGGCGCATCCTGGAGGATTTCGCCAAGGATTTTCAAGATAAAGGAATCCGGGACATTGAGTCTGTTGCTCAGAAGGAAACGGACTCTACAGAGTGTATTGACTTCACCATTCTTGCCGGGCTGGCCCAGGGGAAACCTTTTGTAGAAATGGAATCCATCATAGAGTTCGCCAAATTTAGACAGGAAAAAATCGCACGATTCCAGTGCGAGCGGCGGAGGTAAACAGAAATGAAGAAATATGCCATGGAAACTGCGGTCGGCATTTTTGTCGTCATCGGGCTGTTTTGTGTGGGGTACATGACCGTAAAACTGGGCAATGTCGGCCTTCTCGGCGACGC
>JAUWKY010000010.1 GCA_030613915.1 Syntrophobacterales bacterium | reverse complement strand
GTCCGTAGTCAGTTGTTATTTTTTTTATCGCAACCAAAGGTTGCTCCTACATGACAGACATCGATAAGGTGATTTCCGTAGGAGCAAGCTTTGCTTGCGATAAGAGGATGTGAGGTCACTAGGTTCGCAACGAGGACGTTTTTCCTCTATAAGGTATAAGGTCAACCGTGAATAGTATCAAAGAGACCATGAATTTTTCTGGTCGAAGAAGGAAGGACGGAGGGAACAGTCTATGCCAGCAGTACTTTCAATAGTAGGAAGATCGAAGGTGGGAAAAACCACTTTTTTGGAAAAGTTAGTTCCTGAGATAAAGAGCCGAGGCTATCGGGTCGGCACCATCAAACATGACGCTCATGATCATTTTGAGATTGACCACAAAGGCAAGGATACCTGGCGGCATCGGGAGGCTGGCGCGCAGGTAGTTGCCATCAGCTCTCCTACCCGCTTTGCTCTGACCAAAACGGTGAAGAGGGAGTTGGATGTGGGTACCATTGTCGCCACTTACTTTACGGAGGAGGATCTGGTGCTCACCGAAGGCTACAAGAGTGGCAACGAAGCGAAGATCGAGATTTGCCGAAAAGAATTGCATTCAGAGCCTCTCTGCAGCCAAGCAGATCGTCTGCTAGCAGTGGTGAGTGATTTTGCAATTGAGGCAGGAGTTCCTCGATTCGAGTTGGAGGATATATCGGGGGTGGCTACTTTCATTGAAGAACGATTTTTGGGCCGAAAAGATAAATCAAACGTGGTGCTCAGACTGGATGGCAAGAAGCTACCCATGAAATCTTTTGTGAGAGAATTTGTCGTAGGCGGCATTTTGGGGATGATCTCCAATCTAAGGGGCTACGACGATCCTACCCAGGTGGATATATCCATCCGGCTCAAGAAAAAATGAACCTCATTGAATGAAAACGCAATTATCCGTTATCCGTTATTTGTTATAGGTTATTGGTGTTAGGATAAGGAGAATCAGGATGGTGTCTAATTATTGACAGAGACACAGCATAGCGATTGATGCTTTTCCAAGTAACGAATAACGAATAACCAATAACTTTCAATTGAGCGTTATCGCTCAATTGAAATTGAAGACTGAGGGTGACGTGGCTGGTATGGTTGGTGTAGTCCTGGTGGGAGGAAAGAGCCGTCGTTATGGCCGCAACAAGGCTCTGGAACTCTTCCAGGGTGAACGACTCATTGATCGACAGGTACGGACTGTTGGGTCCCTGTTTTCTGAGGTGCTGGTTATCACCAACGAGCCAGAGCTCTATCTTCATCTGGACGTGACCATTGTCCGAGATGTCATTCCTGGACAAGGGCCTTTGGGAGGGATTTACACTGGGCTTCTCTTCGCTCAGGGTAAGAGCGTGTTTGTCACGGCCTGCGATATGCCCTTTGTCCAGCCCGCTGTTGTCAGACATATGGTGCAGTTGGCCAAGAACTATGATGTGATCGTTCCTGAGAAAATTGAGGGGTTGGAACCGCTCCACGCCATCTATTCGTCCCGTTGCCTGCCTCACATAGAGAAAATGCTGGATCACGGCACGCTCCAAGTCATCAATTTTTTCCCTGCAGTGAAAGTGTGTCGGCTCAGCTCAGAAGAAATTGGGCAACTGGATCCCCAGGGACTCTCCTTTTTCAATATTAACACTGCCGATGATATGGACAGAGCCAAGGAGCTGCTGGCGGGACTCGAAGAGAGTCCAGGGCACGGGGGATAGTACCTCCGCGTCGCACCACTCCGCATACCTACTGAAAAAGATGTGAAATGGCGGTAAACGTGAACAAGCTAGTATCATTGGAAGAGGCACAAGGTCTTGCTTTGGCGGCGGCAGTACCTCTGGCCACGGAGAAAATGCAGCTCGAAAATGGTAGCGGTAGGGTGCTGGCTGAAGAGATTCGGGCCTTACGGGATGAGCCTCCTTCAACCCAGGCAGCCATGGACGGCTACGCGGTTCACAGTGAGGACGTGAACGCTGCTTCTTCAGAGAACAGCGTTTTTCTAGCCGTGGTAGGAACAGTTGGCCCCGGCCAGCAAATCGATCAACAGTTAAAGCGAAAAGAGGCGATACGGGTCATGACGGGAGCCATCTTGCCCGCCGGGGCAGACGCGGTGGTACCCCAAGAGATGACCGAGATTGTTGCCGAGGGAGTGGTGGTAAAGGCGCCTGTGGCGTCGGGAGACTACCTGATTTCTGCCGGGGCCGAGCTTCAGATGGATCAGCACCTTTTCTCCGGTTCCACGGTCCTGGGAGCCAAGGAACTGACGATACTGGCAACCCAGGGATACAGCACGGTAAAGGTGCGAAGGCAGCCTGTGGTTGCGGTTTTGGCAACCGGCAGCGAGCTGGTGGAAGTGGGCAAGTCCTTGGATCAGAAAGGGGTTTTCGCCAGTAATCTGCACACGGTGTCGCACCTTGTGAACCACTACGGCGGCAGAGCGAGAGCCCTGGGGGTTGCAGGAGATAAGGTGGAAAGGTTAGCCCGTTTTATCGAAAAAGGGAGCAGGGCTGATGTGATAGTTACCACCGGTGGCACAGGCAAAGGGGAGAAAGACTTGGTGTCTAGTGCGATTAGCACATTGGGGGGTGATGTGCTTTTTCACGGGGTGGCCATGTCTCCAGGAAAACAAGCACTGTTCGCCAAACTTGATGAAACTTTGTTGTTTGGTCTACCTGGGAGACCAGCCGCCACCTACATTGCTTTCGAGCAACTGGTTCGTCCGGTGTTGCTCCAAATGCTCGGTCTTTCCCAGGTTTTTCCGCCAGAAACTACCGCTGTCTTGAGTGGTTCAGTGAAGGTCAAGGGAAAGCTTCTGTCGTTTCTCTTCGGTCGCTTGATTTTCGGGCCTGCCGGCCTAGAGGTGGAATCTCTGCGCTCAGAGAGGAAGGGGATACTCACCGAGATGCTGGCAGCCAACTGTCTGCTCCAGGTTCCTCCAGGAAGAGACCGGCTGGATAAAGGAGAGCCAGTTAAGGTCCAGCTGCTTGACCTAGGCCTCGGTGGGCTTTCTTATTTCGAAGTTCCCTCTTGCTAACTCATCTACTGCGAAAGCCTATTATTTCAGATACCGCGTGGACAAGGGTTTCGATATCTTCTTGGGTGTTGTAAGGGCCGACACTGGCGCGAACCGTGCCGTGGGGGAAGGTGTTGATGGTGCGGTGTGCTGCGGGGGCGCAGTGGAGTCCCGAGCGAACGGCAATTGCATAAGCTGTGTCCAAAATATGCGCAACTTCAGAACAATCCAATTCTTGTACATTAAAAGAAAGGGTACCGGTACACGAACTTTTGTCAGGAGAGCCGTAGAGGATGATTCCGGGAAGCTGGCTCAGTCCAGCCGCAAGGCTTTCTATGAGACTTTGCTCATGGGTAGCTATGGCTTCTAGACCTAGCTTTTGGACTTCGGCTATGCCCGCGGCAAGACCAGCAAGACCAGGGGCGTTGAGGGTGCCGCTTTCGAAGCGCTCCGGCCAGGTTTCAGGCTGCTCCATCGATTCAGAGTAAGTTCCGGTGCCACCCTCCCACAGTGGTTCCAGTTCCAGACCAGGTCTGACATAAAGAAAACCCGTACCCATTGGTCCCAATAAACCCTTGTGCCCCGGGCCCGCCAGGAGATCTATATTGGACTCTTGTGGATCTATTGGGATCCTTCCCATGGCTTGGGCAGCATCAACCAGCAGAAGAATACCGTGCTCTCGAGCCATCTTTCCCACCTCGCTCACCGGCATCAAGTTGCCAGTAACATTAGAACCATGGATCAGAGCAATGAGGCGGGTCTGTGGACGGATTAGTGGTGGGATGTCAGAGGGATCCAGTTCGCCGCTGGGGCTGCAGGGAATCTGGCTGTGGGAGATACCCAGCTTTTGCAAACCACGGAGCGGCCGCATGACCGAGTTGTGTTCCATGCTGGTGGTGACCACGTGATCACCGGCTTGCAGTAATCCTTTGAAGGCCAGGTTTAAAGCGACTGTGGTGCTTGGGGTGCATAGTATGCGGGACGGCTCCACGTTGCCGAGTAAATTGGCGAGGGAGCGCCGGGTACGGTCAATTACCCTACCGGCCTCTCGAGCTGGAGCATGTGCTGCCCGACCGGGATTGCCCCCGATTTCATTGAAGTAATGGGCAACAGCATCGATCACTTGTTTCGGTTTGGGAAAAGATGTGGCTGCGTTGTCCAGATAGATCATAAGTCAGCAGATCAAGTTTTCGGCTCCAGAGTACGCCAGAATACTGCCGCCGCGCACGTAGCCCATGACAGTCATGTTGAGGCTGTTAGCTAAATCCAGCGACAGGCTGGTGGCAGCGGAGCGGGAAATCAGCATGGGGATTTGCATCTTAGCCGCTTTGATGAGAATCTCCGAAGTAATGCGGCCCGTGGTTACCAGGATCTTGTCAGTGGTGTCCACTTCGTTCAAGAAACACTCTCCAAGTATCATATCTACAGCATTGTGACGGCCAATGTCGGTGCAAAAGATCAGAATTTTCTCGGTATCAGCGAGACCGCAATTATGGACTCCTCTTGAGCGGCGATAAAGCTCAGAGCGGCTATGCAGCTCAGTCATGAGTTGACGGACTTGGTCAGCCCTGATGGCGAGTTGGTTTGTGAGAGGTTGGCTCTGCAACGAGTCCAGCACGTTATAGAAGATTGTACCTTTACCGCAACCGGAGGTAATAGTTCTTTTGCCGAAAAGCTGCTCAGCTAGCTCAGTTCTCTCGCTGGTGAACACCCGAACCTCTTGAGCGTTCTTGTCAACCTCCACACGTTCAAGACTACTCCGTTGTTGCAGTAGACCCTCTGATTTGAGAAAACCCACTGCCAAACTCTCAATATGTGCTCCTGTGCAAAGAAGGGTGATAATTTCCTGGTCATTCAAGAAAATGGTGATTGGCACTTCTCGTACCAAGGCAACACGGATTTGACGGCATTGATCCTTGGATACGCGCAAAACCTCTACTTCTTTTGTGAGACTATTCATGGTGGCTGCTAGCATCTTCTGTGTGAGGAATGTTCAGCATACCATAGGGCTAATCTGGAGAAGTACATCGGGATGTTAGGACAAATTTAGCATAACTAAAGAGCACTGCTTTGTCAAAAGAATCCGCCCTGCGGTCTGGGGTCGGGATCTGTTTCCTGACTTTGTTAGGGAGTCAACCCTAATGTTGCAGACCTACACCGAGGAAAAACGCGCCAGAGTGCGTCAGATTTGGTTGCGCACAGGCTCGGTCAGGACGAAGCGTACTTCACTGTACGTGAGATCCTGGCCGAGGCGAGCACAGCCGCAGATGGTGTGCTATGGCGCGAGCGCAGCGATTTTGTCCGGTTTAAGTTTGCAACATTAGGGTTAAGCTCTTGGGTGGCGGGATTTCACTCTTTCACCAGGGCTCGGGCAACTTGCCGAATCCTCGGGTCGTGATCATCCACATACGGGGCTAGCGCTTCTACAACGCGGGGATCAGAAATCTGAGCCAAAGCGAAACCGGCGGCGGCGCGAACCGCGGAGCTCTGTTTCTTGCGAAGCGACAAGAAACCTCCTGGTGCTAACATTTTTGCCAGTGGTTCAATGGCGCTTGGGTCAGCTATCTGCCCTAAGGCTCGGCAGCAAGCAATCAAGCGCTCAATTTCTTTGGAAGATTCGAGCAGTGATACGAGAACGTCTACTGCTCCTGCAGGTTTGAGTTTTCCCAAAGATTTGATGGCAACTACTGCCATCTTGGGATCTTCGTGGTTGGCATAATCTAAGAGCAATGAAGTCAGCCGTGGATCGTTCAAGCGCTCGGTGAGATGGAATGCTGCTCGCCTCACCTTGCGGCTATCGTCACCAAGAGCGTAGGCTAACTCAGTTTTTAGATCTTGGGTTACACCGTCGATCACCTCTAGTATTCGCACTCGTTCCTGGGGGAAGCCCTCGAGTACCAATTCACGCTTGAGAAGTTTGCTCGCTTCTGGTCCCAATTCCTTCAGCAAATACGAAGCGATTTGCCTTACTCTGAGGTTGTCTTCCCGTTTCACCACCTCGATGAGCAGTGGTATAGTGAGTGGGCCGAGACTGCTGAGGAGCTGTGTTACTTTCTGCAGCCTGGCAGGGTCTTGTGACCGTAAATCGTCCAAGAGAACCATCTGTGTTCTCGGCTCAAGCTCTCGGAAGGAAATTATCTCACTCGTCTGGGTCTGGTCATCAGGACTGACCCGCAACTTTTTTCTCCGTTTGTTCAGATGGGTGAGAATCCGACTGGCTAACCGATATTCAGCAAACTGAATGAGATTGGTAGCTGTTCGAGAAAGCAAGTCAGCCATTTCTCTTAGGACTTCGGGATCTTTCTCTTGCGGTAATACGAGCAAAAGAGGGTCTGTTAGAAGCTCCACCAGGCGGGGTTGAGAGCCGAGAACCGGATCGTCCAGCGAGTTTTCGCAGACATTGATCACCCTGGTCCGCATCAGGGGAGCCTGATCTGCAAAGTCCTGGAAAAGTTGGTTGATTATCTGCTGAGATAGCTGTTCATCACCTTTTAAAAGGAGGTCATTCAACCGTTCTGCCATTGACTCCAGTGAATCATCAGTGAACTGTGTAACATCCGGCTCCAACGAAGCCGGCTCCGGGGCAATTTCCAGCCCTCGCGACTCCACAGAAATATGCGAGCCAATCTCGGCAGCAGTCTGAGGTATTACCTCTCCGGGCTCCATTTCGCTCTCTGCAGGTGTGTCCTCCACGGGTTCCAGTTGCCCAGTGGTAACGCCAATGCCAACCCGTTCCTGCATGATGTCGTACAGACGTTGATCGAATAGGATGCCAAATAGTTGCTGTTCTCGGGCAAACCGTCGCCAAAATCCGCTGTCAAACCCGTCAGCGGGACTCTGGCCAGTGGCACTGATGAAGGCCACCAGTTCACGAACAGAAATTTCCTTTAAAAGGCTCAGGCTGCGAAGATTGACAGACTCCAGCAACCTCAAGAAACCATCGGCCATGGTTTTGAAATCTGCGGTGTCTATCTTTTGGCCGTTGACCAGTAGAGACTTGCCCACCCGGGCCAGCGTAAGGACAGGTCGCCTGGAAAAGAAACCTTTCAGCGCTTGATAGAGGTGCTGAATAGAATACGTAATGGCAGTACTTTCTGGAGGGTAGAGTTTGATATTGCTGATGGCCGTGAGCAGACATCTCAGCACCTGGGGTATCTCGCTCAGATCCTGCTCATCCAGTCTCTGGTCAACGCCGAGCAGTTGGGCAGTGTCATGCATGGGTGCGGGTCTGCTCTGCGGCTGCGCCATTTCCAGGTCGGCAACGGCTTCATGCTCCTCCACTGTTGTGGTAGTGTAGCGCACCTGTCTGAGTTCTATATGAAGCAGACGCTGTTCCGCGGCAAAACGCTTCCAGAAGCGTTGACCGATCATCTTTTTACTTATGCGGCCAAGACCCTCCAGCATTGCCGTTAGCTCGTGCTCACCGAAACCCTGAGAAAAGGCAACACCTCTCAGTTCCACCCCAGTGAAGAATTTGATAAAAGCCTCGGCAATGGATTTGAATTCGGCAATTTCCAGTGATTCGCCGTTTACCACCAAACCATTTTTCACAATAGTAATAGTGAGCCGTTCGTTGTCAGCCAAAATCTTATTGATGGCTGCCGTGAACTGCTGGGTGGAACTGACGATGGCCTTGCTTCCCGGTGGGTAAAGCTTGATGTTGCGAACGCTGGTGAGCAGGGCCCGAATAATTTCAGGAATCTGGGATAGACTAGCTGGATCCAGGGGCGCATCCTCTGGGACAGTATCTTCAACCTTGTCACCGGTGTAGTTGATCGCTTCTCGGGCATTGAATATGCTGTGGTCAAGAGCTTGTTGTGAGTCCAGATAAACTCGTGCTTTTTCCTGGCTGGCCGAAAGCTGAAAATGGTAGGCAAGGGTGGCAGCCGAAGGCAACAGCCGTTGTTCGTAAAGGGTTTCTTGGTAATCGCCTATACGCTGGTGCAGTTCCTTTTTCCGATCTTCAGCGATTGCGCCGTAGGTAATCTCCAACACCCGCTTGCCAAGAAAGTTTATAGTCTCATCGTTCATCTGGTAATCTGTGCTGAAAAGACCCTGAGTTACAGCCTGATCTACGAATTCCAGTACTTCAGTCTCCTTGTTTTCAGAACTTCCGGTCAGCACGCTCAGGGAGATGTTCTCGCCAAGTGTGGAGGCCTCGTCCAGTAACTTTTTGCTTTCTTCGTCAAGGGCGGCTATTTTCTGGCTGATGACCTCTTCAAAGGATCTGGGTAGGTACCCTTCCTCTAGAGGTTCGACGCCCCACTGTTGTCCGCTAAGGGTGATCTTGCCATCAAGAACAAGCTTCCGCTGGATCTCGCTTAGAAAGAGAGGGTTGCCCTGGGTGAGTTGAGCTAAAGTTTCCTCAAAATTTTCGGGCAGACTCACCCGGGGAAAGATCCCCCGAAAGTGCGTACCGATATCCTCAGGTGAGAGTGGAGTGAGGGTCACCCTACCAATGTCAAGTTCTTGCCCATAAGCTGTGAAAAACCGGTCCAAAGGAGGTTGCCGTCCTTGGACTTTACCCGGGCGAATGTCGGTTGCTGTGCCACAGACAAAGAGGGGAATGTCCCCACGCAAGAGTATCTGTCTGAGTACCAGGAGAGTGGCCTCGTCGCTGAGGTGCAAATCATCAATGAAAAGAATGAGAGATCGGGAGTTAAGCAATTTAGGGATAAAATGGACTAGAGTGGTAAAGATCTGTTCGCGCTGGTTCTTGTCATCTTCCTGCTCAGAGACCTCTTCGGGTTCTCCCAATTGGGGCAAGATGTGGCAAAGATTGTTGACTTCCTGCGGCTCCAGTTCGTCTAGGATCTCTGCACCCTTGTCGGGCCTTTGATTCATTATCTCCACGATGATGTTGGTGGTCAGATAATAGGGGCGCAAACCTTCCTGGGGCTTTCCACTTACTGCAATCTGCAAGATTTTGGCTTGAGCGAGATTTTTGCGAATTGTCTGTAGAAACTCGCTTTTACCCATCCCGCTTGCCCCTTCGACGATGAGAAACTGGCTCTGACGCTTGCTGAACTTCCTCAGGGATGTGGCCACCCTGGTGAGTTGGATCTTGCGGCCGGCAATTCTCGCTTTGTCTAACTGGTAGAGAGCTGTTTTGGCAAAGACGTCCTCAGGGGCTATTTTCCCGGCGTTGGCGAACCGGTCACGTCCGGTCTTTTTGGCGTAGTAAAGGGCAGTGTCAGCCTTCTGGATGAGGGCTTTACCCGTGTAGGCATCATCAGGGGCCGAGGCAACTCCAATGCTGAAGGTGATGCGGAGCTCTTCATCGACATCCGCTAACTGCGCAGGCTCTTGATGCAGCCTCTGGAGAAGCCGGTCAGCAATCTGCAGGGCCGCCTCTTTCTCTGTATTGGGCATGAGAATAATGAACTCATCACCAGCATAGCGGATAGCGAGCCCTTCATCTCCCGACACCTCCTTAAGCAGGCTGGCCACCCAGACGAGTACCTGGTCTCCAGTCTCATGGCCGTAGGTGTCGTTGATCTGCTTGAAGTGGTCCAGATCCATCATAAGCAACGACAACGGCTGGGCCTCCAGAGAATCCCAGGGTACTTTGTATCGGAAGTAGTTCAGAAGAAAACGGCGGTTGTATATACCGGTAAGCTCATCTTCGAAGATCAACCGCGAGGGGTCCGTGCCCACATGCTGGAGAAAATAAAGGAGGTCTTGGTATTCCATACTAGTTGTCCAGGCCAGATCGGGGAACTATACGGTTATCGAATAGCAGGATCTCAGCCAGGAGAGCACCGTGAGCAGAAAATGGTGGGTAGAAAGATTGAGCGTCTCGAGGAGAAAGGCGCGCGGCTCTCCCAGGCAAGGTTCAATTTCAGGCTATGATACAGTGAGATTACCTCCTTTTCAATACAACTCTTACCATCCATCTTGCGCCCTTAAGATTAGAAATCCCATCCCCGGTCTAGAAAACCTGGTCCTTCCCCGCGTAGCGGGATCTTCGAAGGGGCAGGTCAGAGTTGAATGGCTTTGCCGGTAAAGATTGCGAGCTGTTCTGGAGTACTGGAGGAATAGAAATTCCAAATCACAATGACCAAATTTTGGGTTTCAGGTTTCAGTGTTCAGTGTTCAGGATTCAGCTTTTCTTTCTCTTTCCTGACACCTGAAACCTGGTACCTGAATGACACCCGACACCTAAAACACTGAGATTTGCTGCTTGGAGTTTGGGATTTCATAGACTCCACCACTCCATTACTCCAGCAGACTTCCGCATGAAGGAAAGACGTCAAAAGCCCCCTCTGGGGGTGGCTCAAAGCCGGGTCCTCAGGGGCCCGGATTCTTTACTTAGCCACAGCCAGGTTTCTTTTAGGGGGAGTTGTTGGAGCAAGCTGAAAAGAGTTGGCGATCTGCCTGACCCGTGGATCGTTATCGTGTGCATAGTTGGCCAGCACCTCAGCCACCCGCGGATGATTAATTTGTGCCAGAGCCAAGGCTGCTGTGGCTCGAATGTCAGCGCTGTGTCGCTGGCGTCGCAGGAAACCCTTGGGCGCCAGGAGTTTGGCCAGAGGCTCAATGCTGGCAGAATTGGCCATCAATCCTAAAGATTGGCAGCAGGCAACAACCATCTCCTCATTCTTGGCTGACTGCATTATGGAGACGATCTTTTCATTGGCTGCCGGTGGTCTGAGTTTCCCCAGGAGCTTGATGGCAGCAACTGCCACATGTACCTTCTCATTCTCAGTCTGCTCCAGGAGAAGCTTTCCAACCTGATCTGCGTCTAGCCGTTGTGCGAGTTGAAGAGCAGCCTGGTGTACCTGCTCATTGTCATCCGCAAGGGCATAGGCGAGTTCTGTTTTCAGGTCATTGGTGATAGTATCAATGACCTCAAGCATACGTATCCGTTCAGCAAGAGTAGCCTGGAGGGCCAATTCGCGTTTCACCAGTTTGGCCGCTAGCACTCCATGCTCTGCTAAGAGGGCGGCAGCCATCTGCCTTACCCTGAAATCTTCTTCATTCTTAATGATGCTGACGAGCAGAGGCAGGGCTACCCCTCTCAGGTTGCCGAGCAATTTAGCCGCATCTTGCCGCCGAGAAAGTTCTTTCGAGCGAAAATCCTCAAGAACGAGCTGTTGGGCCTTGGGTTCCAGGGGTTTGAGGAGGATTTTTTGCAACAAATTGGCCTGCTCACCTTTGGCCTCGACAAGCTCTCGCTGTCGACGGTGGAGGTGCAGAAAGATCTGGCTGGCTGTAGGATATTCACCAAATTGGAGTAGGATTGTGGTTAGACGGTGCAGGAGGTTGGCCAACTCTCTGAGGATGATAGGATCATTTTCTTTCGCAAAGACAATGAGTAGTGGTCCAGTGATTAATTTGGCCAACTGATTCTGCAAGCCTACGTTCAATCCTTCCAACATGCCATGGAAACGATTGACCACCTTTTGGCGCGTTTGCAGGGGACCTCGCAAAAACTGGTGCAGGAGACTATTGACTATCTTCTTGATGTGATCATCGTCTCCCTTCAGCAAGAGATCACTCAGTCGCACCGGCATTTTTCCTGCGAGGGCGTCGAGTGTCTCTACCGGTTCTGCTTCTGTCGGTTGTACCTCTGTTACTACCTTGGCTGTTCTCTTAACAGTACGGGTCTCGGTGGGTGTCAACCTGGTTGCTGCAACCCTGGCTTCATATAACCGCTGGTCGAAAAGAATGGACGAAAATCCCTGTTCTCTGCCCAAACGCTTCCAGTACGCGCCATCAAGGTCTTGGGCAGGAAGTTCAGCCAGTGAGCCAATAAACCCTTGCAGTTCCTCTGCAGAGACGTTGGGCAGAAAGGTGAGGCTGGTAAGAGCGAGAGAGTTCAGGAATTTCAGAAAGGACTGAGCCAGGGTCTCAAACTCGGAGATGTCAATTCTTTCCCCGTTCACCAAAAGGGCAGTGGAGACCCGTGCCAAGGTGAGAGCGGATTTCCTCTCCAGTATACGCTGGAGGGACTGCAGGAGTTGTCCGATAGCAGCGGTGATAGCTTTACTCTTCAGGGGATAGAGCTTGATGCTCCTGGCGGCATTAAGAAGGCTGCGTAAGACTTTGGGCAAATCTTTGAGGTCTGATGCATCCAGTCCTTGTTCGGCATCTTCAAGCTGGGCTGAGATCTCTGCGGTGGTTACAGCAGCCTCTTCAGCAACTGCTTGATCAGTCTGAACTTCACTTTCTGAATCCGCGATCACGGTATAGCGGACTTGGCTCAAATCAATATGGACAAGGCGCTGTTCACCTGAGAAGCGCTGCCAGAATTGTTGGTCAATCATGTCTGCTTTGACTCGACCAAATGCTTCCAACAGGACTTGCAACTCCTCTTCGGTGAGGCCCCTTTGGAAGGTGATGCCTTTGAGTTCCAACCGACTCATGAATTTTACGAAAGATTCGGCGAAGTATTTAAACTCGGAGACATCAATTTTTTGACCGTTGACGATAAGCGCCTGCTTGATGCCAAAAAACGAGAGGAGTTCATTCTTGACCAGAAACTCGTCGATCACCTCTTTCATCTGGCGGTTGGCGGTTACGATCGCTTTACTGCCGGGGGGGTAAAGCTTTATATTGCGCACCACCACCAGCAGAGATCGAAGTATAGTGGAGATGAGAGGCAGGCTTTCTTGGTCCAGTGGGCTGGCCTCCGGTGCAGCTTCGGCCGATCTCTCTGCCGTATAGTAAACCGCTTCTGCAGAGTTGAATATTTTGTTGCCGGATGCTGCCTGGACTTTTTCATAATTGCCAGCCTTTTCCAGGTTGGTGGACCGCTTGAAGTGGTACGCTAATGTAGCTGCAGAAGGAACGAGGCGTTGTTCGTAGAGGACTTCCTGGTAGTTGCCGATATGCTCATGCAACTCCTGTCTCCGATCTTCGTCGATGGTTCCATAGGTGATGTCCAGAACCCGTTTGCTCAGGAAGCTGATGATCTCATCATTCAATTGAAATTCTGAACTCACTAACCCCTGGGCCACAGCCTGATCAATAAACTCCAGGACCCTAGCCTCCCTTTCCTCGGAGCTGCCGGAGAGCATACTCAAGGAGACTTTTTCGCCAAATGTGGAGGCCTGGTCGAGTAACCGCCTGTTTTCTTCGTCGAGGGCAGCAATTTTCTGCTGTACAATTTCTTCCAGGGATTTGGGAAGATAGCCTTCCTCCAGAGGTTCGGCTATCCATTGGTTGCCCACCAGGGTTATTTTGCTGTCCTGGACCAGTTTGCGCACAATCTCGTTGAGGAAAAGAGGGTTTCCCTGGGTTGTCTGGGCCAGGTTCGTCTCATAGTCCTCTGGCAACTTCAATTCGGGGAAAATTGCTTGCAAGTGTTCAGAGATATTTGCGGCAGTGAGCGGTGTAAGACTGACTTTGTGGATGTCCAATTCTTTACAGTGAGTACCATAGAATCGCTCCAGAGGGACGGGTTGGCCATCCCCTCCATCCTGACGGGTATCTGTGGCAGTAGCGCAAATGAGTATAGGAAAGCTCCGGTCAAGAATAAGCCGCCTCAGGAGGAGTAAGGTGGCCTCATCCACCAGGTCGAGGTCATCGATTAACAAGATGAGGGGACGTGAATCGAGAACCTTGGGGATGAAATGTACGAGGGTGGTGAAGAGTCCTTCGCGCTGTGTTTTTTCATCGTCCTTGCTGTAGTCGTCTGTCTCTCCCAATTGCGGTAGTACGTGCGAAAGGTAGAAGATTTCCTTCGGTTTCAGGGTCTCCAGGATATCCACGCCCTTTTCGGTTTTTTGATTCAGAACGTCTATCAGAATGCTGGTGGTGAGGTAGTAAGGACGAAAAAGCTCCTGGGGATTCCCCTTCACCGTGATCTGCCAATTGTCGTTCTTGGAGAGGTTCTTGCGGACAGCCTCTAGAAACTCACTTTTACCCATACCTGCGGCGCCTTCAACGATGAGGAACTGACTTTGACGTTCATCGAATTTCTCCAGGGCCGCGGCCACATGTTTGAGGTGAAGTTCTCGGCCGGCGATTTTTGCCTTCTCAAGCTGATGCAGGGCTGTCTTGGCAAATACCTGCTGAGGCGAGAAATCGCCGGCGCTGGCCAATTGATCGCGTCCTGCTTGTTTGGCGTAGTAGAGAGCGGTATCAGCGGTGCGAATGAGGTCTTTGCCGGCCTGGGCATCGTGAGGAGCAGAAGCGACCCCGATGCTCAGGGTGAGGGAAAATTCACCTTCTGTCTCCTGGAGCAATACGGGTTTCGTGTGGACCAACTCCAGGAGTCTTTCACCCACTTGCTTGGCCCCCTGCTTATCCACCTGGGGCAGGAGTATCATGAATTCATCTCCCGCATAGCGAATGGGATGGCCGCTGTCTCCGGCCGCCTCTCTGAGCAAACTGGCCACCCAGACGAGGGCCTGGTCACCGGCTTCGTGGCCGTGGGTATCGTTGATTTGCTTGAAATGGTCCACGTCCATCATGAGCAAAGACACCGGATGGTTTTCGATGGAGTCCCACGGGACTTTATATTGCAGATAGTTCAGGAGAAAACGGCGGTTGTAGATGCCGGTGAGCTCGTCTTCAAATATCAGGCGTGAGGGATCTTTGCCCACGTTCTGGAGAAAATGAAGAAGATCTTCGTATGCCATACGAGTCCCTCGCGCCTTGCAGTGGAGGCCCACCTCGAGCCTCTCCCAATAAAGCTGTATTCTGTTACACAGTAGAGAAACTGCTTTTCAGGCCATCCGTAGCTAGATGCAAGCCATATGCCAATGGGGGGCCAGAGTCTTCACCGAACTCGCTCTGGGAGGGAGGGGATTTAGGAATTTGGGAATGCACGATTATGGAAGTTAAAATAAGGAAGAAAAATCAGCTGACCTCTATTCTTTAATTTCTCAATCCCTCAATTCCCTAATCC
>JAUWKY010000218.1 GCA_030613915.1 Syntrophobacterales bacterium | reverse complement strand
ACACAAGATCGGTTCAGGTTACCTACGGGGATCTGGATAGAAATGAGCATGTAAATAATGTGAGATACATAGATTGGATTCTCAATGGTCTCCCGCTTGATTATCTGAAAACACATGAGTTGAAAGAGATGGAAGTCAATTATCTCTCCGAGGCCGCTTATGATGATGAAATCCTGGTAAGTTCCGAAAAGAAGGAAGCATCTAATTTCTTCCACAGCTTGATTCGGAACAGAGATAACACTGAGCTTTGCAGGGCTCGAACAGCGTGGGAGAGCAAGAGCAAATGATCAACAGGAGTGTATGTTGTCCCAGGTGTTGCAAATCAAGCAGTACAGGACCACCTTGAAGACATTCGAGGTAACATCATGCTCTTTGCTCAAGGGGCTGAGGTAAAGCTGCTCTAGCCCGGATATTTCACGAATTGCCTGCTCCGAATGAGAATAGACTCATGATCATATACGACCAAGAAGAAAAAATGACCTTATATGAGTTTGGTATTGAGATTCCTGTCTCTGACAGCAGGGTGAGCAAAACTTTTGAGAAGTTGAGATCTCACAGAATACTGGGAGAAAGGATACACGAATGGCACATCAATAAGGTAGAAGAAAAAATTTCAAGAACCGACTTACTCCGGGTGCATTCGAAAGGATTTGTGAAAACCCTCTATTCTGACCAGCTCGAGGATGAAATAATCAGGACCTACGAACTCATCGACAGCAAAGGGCGATATCACCGTTATGATCCTGCCAAAGCGAGTATGCCCCTGACTGATCTGTTTGAACGCATCCTGAATAAGGTTTCTGGAACGGTGCAGTGCTGCAGGGTGGCTCTGGAAAATGGTTTTTGTTTTTACTTTGGGGGAGGAATGCACCACGCCCAAAAAGACTACGGCAATGGCTTTTGTCTTCTGAATGATATCGCTATCGCCCTTCGCAAACTCCAGGCTGAAAAGGTCATCAAGCAGGCCTGGATCATAGATGTTGACGCCCATAAAGGAGATGGCACTGCTGCCCTCACAGAAGGAGACGACTCAGTAACAACCCTCAGCATTCACATGGCAAAAGGCTGGCCTCTCGACGAGGAAAAATATGCCAGCGGTGGAAAATTGAACCCCTCTTTTATTCCCAGCGACATAGACATACCCATTGCCGCAGGGGAAGAGCACCTCTATGTAACAAGACTGAAAGAAGGGCTAAGAATGCTAGACACCCAGCCAACTGCTGATATAGCCGTTGTCGTTGCCGGTGCAGATCCCTACGAAAAGGATGAACTTCCTTCGGCAAAACTCCTACAACTATCCTTGGAGCAATTGCAAGAGCGAGATCTACTCATTTACGATTTTCTGCAGAATAAGTCCATCCCCAGCGCTTATCTCATGGCTGGCGGCTATGGTGAAAGCGCCTGGGAGGTTTACGCACAGTTTTTGGAATGGGCCTTGCTTGATAATCTGGAGTGAACGTGGGAGCAGATGCTATGTCAACAGACGCACAAAAGAAAGATGGTTTTCTCGTTGGTGTCATCTCGGACACCCACGGTCATTTACCACCTGAGGTGGCTGAAGCTTTCGCAGGTGTGGATCTGATAATTCATGCTGGTGACATTGGCAAGAATGAGGTGCTCGAGGCATTGCTCGCCATAGCCCCTGTACATGCGGTACGGGGGAACATGGACGGTGGCTGGGCCCATGGTCTTCCAGCTACAGAGGTGGTCGAGATCGGAGAGGTTTTGATTTATGTGCTGCATGACGCCTATCTCCTCAACCTGGATCCGGCTGCAGCCGGCTTTGTCGCTGTCATAAATGGTCATACTCATAGAGCCGCTGTCGAGAAGCGGAAAGGTGTGCTTTTCCTCAACCCGGGTAGTGCTAGCCCCCATAGCTCATCAGGCACGATTGCCCTGCTTCGTATCCGGGGAACCTCCCTTGAGCCAGAAGTGGTGGAGCTTTAGCCTGCAGGCCTTAGTGAAAAATCTAGGCCCAGATGACCTGGCTTTGAGTTTTCTCTGAGGGGGCTTGAGTAGTTTTTCCTTCGTACACGAGTCAGCTGGAGTAGTGGAGTCTATAAAATCCCAAACTCCAAGCACCAAATCTCAGGGCTATAGGTGTCGGGTGTCAGGTGTCAGGTGTCAGGAAAATGAAACATGGAACCTGAAACCTGAAACCTGAAACCTTTTTTCTTCTTCCAGTCTTGTAACAAATCTCCCCCAGTGGACGACTACCTGTCAACGGTGGGTTGGAAACAAAACGGCAAACAGTTACCTTTAACCCGGATATTTCTGGCCAACCTATCGGCGCAACCTGGGGACTATTGGTGAAATAGAGGGGAGCAGCGATGAAAAATGCACTAGTGGGTCTGACGATTTCCATTCTAGTTGCTGTGTGTCCAGCCTGGGGTCAGGATGCCACGCATCTTTTCAATCTTGGCCTGGAGAGTTCCATGGTCAACAAAAAGATCCACTACTTCACCAAGGCACTGGAGCTGAATCCACGGCTGGCAATTGCCTATGACAAAAGGGGACGACTCTATTACTTCAAAGAGAATTACGACAAAATGATGTACGATTTTTACAAATTTACTAATCTTAGACCCTCGGACCCGGAGGGTTACCGGATGCTCGGTCTAGCCCAGATGAGAATGGGTAATTTAGACGTGGCCATAGATAAATTCTCCCGGGCTGTCGAGCTAGAGCCAAAGCTTGCAAGTGCTTACGGCTATCGGGCAGAGGCCTATCATCTGAAGGGTTTTCCGGAGAAGGCCATTCAGGACGCCACCAGGGCCATTGAAATCGGCACCGCCCAGCCAACCATTGGTAGAGCATATACAGTACGGTCAAAGGCATACAGACAGTTGGGGCAAGAGGGTCTAGCTGCTGCAGATTTCGACAAAGCCTACGATTTAGATCCGGAAAACTACGGTTACAAATACTTCACCATTACCAATCATCTAGCATCTTTTACGAATGATGCCAGCTACATCAGGCCAGGCGATATTCGCCGCTTGGGACTTGTCGGTGTATTAGCAGTTCTGGCTGTGCTAATCTTCAAGTTGGTCTTGCCGACCCCGCGTAAATAATGGTAATTATTGCGCAGCTTCTTCTCTTATCCACCTCCGTGCAATCTCAAAGTATTGGAGTGGTGGAGTTGGTGGAATATGAGCCCAACACTATTTGCTCGCATGAGGATTGGAGCGTGCAATCCATCTCTGGCAATATTGGTCACACTTCTGCTGATCACTTTATTACTTCTGGCTGCATGCTCAAAAGAGGACGACACAGAACAGATCCTAAATCTAATCAAGGAAGGTGCGAAGCTGGCGGAAGAACACAATGCCGCTGGTCTTTCAAAGCTCACTACCGAGGACTTTGTCGCCCGGCCAGGCAAGCATGATGGTCGAGAGGTCAGAAGGATACTCTGGTTCGCTTTCAACCATTACGGTAATTTCAAAGTCATGTATCCTGAGCCCAGTGTCGATCTCGAGGAAAGTGGCCGGGAGGCATCCGCAAAAGTCTATTTCATGATAGTCAAAATAGAACGATCCATTCCGGAACTCAAAGATCTGTACAGGGATCCTCGAGGTTGGCTCGAGGAGGTGGGAGAAACCGCTGATCTTTACCGTCTCAAGCTGGAATTATTGAAAAATAACGAGGATTGGCTGGTGGGAAGCGTACTCCTCGAACCTTTCAGGGGTGTTGGATTCAGTAGCTAGTTTCCATCCATAAATGGCCCTTTGCCACAGTCTCTGCGTCAATCTTCGGGATTTCTTGTGCGGCGTACGTAAACGTACGCCTCCGCGCAATCCCTTGATTTCCTTGACCTTGCGGCAAATTGCTCATTTATGAATTGGAAACTCCAGCTAGCGTCTTCCAGAGTTTTCCGGATGGACAGTAGCTAGCAATGTAGCCCCGTTAGCCTTGTTCTGAGGCCAGAAGGGAAAAGGAAATATGGAACAGGATAAGGTTGAGATTATCAGATGGTCTGGTGGTACAAGCCCGGATGAGGAGACACTTAGAAAGATCCTAGCCGAGGAAGACTTACATGGTTATCGCTGGTCAAATGGGCCTGGCGATGTGTACAGCGCGCACACACATTCCTTCAACAAAGTGATCTATGTTGTGAGCGGATCAATCACCTTTGGCCTCCCCGACTCTGGTGAGCAGGTGAGCTTAAACCTTGGTGACCGCCTTAATCTGCCGGCCGGAGTAGCTCACAATGCTATTGTGGGCTCCGAAGGTGTTATCTGCCTAGAAGCTCATCGATGATTTGGCTATTTCTTACCCCACTTCCTCGCCAAATAACTGTCTCTGCCTGACCCGTATCGATAAAGCTTATACCTTACAGGATTCTTCTTGTAGTAACCCTGGTGATACTCCTCAGCCCTGTAAAAAGTGGTTGCGGGTACAATTTCGGTAACGATCTTTTTGGCAAACTTACCGGTGTTTTTCAGCTC
The DNA here is from genome assembly GCA_030613915.1 of Syntrophobacterales bacterium. Classification (GTDB taxonomy): domain Bacteria; phylum Desulfobacterota; class Syntrophobacteria; order BM002; family BM002; genus BM002. The sequence goes on along the minus strand of JAUWKY010000218.1, from coordinate 273 downwards.
TTTCTTGGAAGCCTCAGCCAGTCGTGCTTGCTCTTCAGTATGGTAAAAGATCGCCGTCCGATACTGGGCCCCGGTATCACCAAACTGCCCATTTTCCTGGGTGGGGTCAATATTCATCCAGAATACATTGAGCAGTTCCTCATAGCTTACGCGGGAGGGATCGTACACGATTTCCACGGCTTCCGCATGGCCTGTGTTGCCAGCAGAAACTTGCTTGTAGGTGGGATTCTCTTCCTTGCCGCCACAGTAGCCCACCGTGGTGGATATCACCCC
>JAUWKY010000305.1 GCA_030613915.1 Syntrophobacterales bacterium | reverse complement strand
AGTCCCCTTTCTCTTGCCAAGACAAGTCCGGGAGCATCCTCTCTTTCTTCGGCCACTGCTATTACTTCGACGGATATTTCACGAAAAGAATGCTTTTCAATAAACTCCAGAAGCGTATGACACCGATCACCTCCGCCTACGCTGGCAACATTCATGGTGATTCTCCTACTTCAAACTAGTTACCAATAACCCGGATACTCCATGAATTGCTGTCGCGAGACCACGAAGATGGGCGTGCCACCGGGCAACCGTCCCGCGTACCGCGGGATTGGTTCCGAGGCGTACCTGAACGGTACGTCGTAGGGGCCGACACCTGAGGACGCCAGGAAGGACGGCCATATCCGTGGTCGCAGCAAGTGATTCATGGAATATCCGGGTTAAGTACAATTTGGGCTAAATCGGCATCCCGTAGCGAGCCCCGGGGCCTTCGTTAGTTAGACAGCATTGTATCCCGTATATTTGATTTCCTGCAAGTGGTCACGAGAGGTATCTTCGAAATGGCGAGGGCTACAGGGACTTGTCTTTCCCAAACAGAGGATGGGGACCGCGAATGATTGACTTCACAGTCGCGAAAAATATCTGACTATATAAGACAGGTCTTCTTTGACTACCTTGGCACCACAGGATCTACATACCAATAACTTCTGCGGTCGTCTTTCCTAGCTCGCCTAAATTTCTGACTACAGTAATGCCGGCCTTCTCCATGGCCTCGATCTTGGCCTGAGCTGTGCCGCTAGAGCCACTGATGATTGCTCCGGCATGGCCCATTCGCCGACCGGGAGGTGCTGTGAGCCCGGCTACAAAACCAAAGACCGGTTTACTGACTTCCTGCACGATAAATTCAGCCGCATCCTCTTCAGCAGATCCGCCGATCTCTCCGACCATTACGATTCCATTGGTCCCGGAATCCGCCTCGAACAGCCTCAGGGCATCGATGAAGTTCGTGCCGATGATGGGATCCCCACCAATGCCCATGCACGTGCTTTGACCCACACCGTTCTTAGTCAGCTGGTCCACCACCTCGTAAGTCAGGGTGCCGCTGCGCGAGACCACCCCTATTGATCCTTCCATATGAATGGGTCCTGGCATGATTCCTACTTTACACTTCCCTGGTGAGATTATTCCAGGACAGTTGGGGCCAATCAGGTGCGACCCGGTGCTTTGGACAAAGTGATAAGCCTTCATCATATCCAGCACCGGTATACCTTCTGTAATGGCTACAATAACTTCAATTCCCGCAGAAGCAGCTTCCATAATGGCATCGGCTGCAAACCCCGGCGGCACAAAAATCATGGCGGCGTTGGCACCGGTCTCCTGCCTCGCCTGCTCTACTGTGTTGAATACTGGAATGCCATCCATGTCCTGCCCACCCTTGCCGGGGGTTACCCCGGCAACCACTTTGGTTCCGTATTCCACACACTGGCGCGTATGAAATTGCCCCTCTTTACCGGTTATTCCTTGAACCACCAAGCGCGTATTCTCATCTACCAAAATGCTCACAACTTTTCTCCCATCTGCTCTGACTGATTAATATGTCAAGTTACATAACCTTTGACCAGTTTGCTCCATCTCACAGATTGTTGGAGGAGCGGCCCTTCGGGCCTTGAGGATCGCTTCGCTTGAGGTTCGAGGCCTAAAATTAGATTTGTTGCCTCCAACCTTTAGTGAAGCCTGAAAGGGCTGAACGATCCTCCAACCTCAAACCGCGTATCGCTATGCGCTTTGCGCTATTTCCGCCACCTTGGAGGCAGCGTCCCAGACGTCAGTCGCCACCTTTAGATCCAGGCCGGACTCATCAAGAATCCTGCGGCCTTCTTCCACGTTGGTACCTTCCATCCGGATCACAACAGGAACACCAATGCCCACCTTATTGGCAGCTTCCACCACGCCCTGAGCCAGTATGTCACAACGCAATATGCCGCCAAAGATGTTGATCAAAACTCCCTTAACGTTCTTGTCGCTTAAAATAATGCGAAAGCCGTTTTCTACCATCTCGGCACTAGCCCCACCACCAACGTCCAGAAAATTAGCCGGTTCAGCACCGGCCAGCTTGATAATGTCCATGGTGGCCATGGCCAAGCCGGCGCCGTTGACCATATTGCCGATGTTGCCATCAAGCTTGATGTAGTTGAGGTTGTACTTGGAAGCCTCCACCTCCATGGGATCCTCCTCGTCTAGATCACGGAAGTCCTGAATTTCCTTATGGCGGTAGAGTGCATTGTCGTCCACATTGATCTTGGCATCCAGGGCAATGAGTCGCTTGTCTTTGGTTATTATCAACGGATTGATCTCCAGCAGGGAGCAATCGTATTGCAAGAAAAGATTATAGAGCTTCGCCACCAAGGGGATGAACTGCTTGATCAGATCCGGCTCCAGATTGAGTCCGAAAGCCAGGGAGCGCGCCTGAAAACTCTGAAATCCATCGCCGGGTTTTACCTGCTGCTTGATAATCTTCTCAGGGGTACTGTCGGCTACCTCTTCGATGTCCATGCCCCCCGCCTCGCTTGCCATAAAGATCAGGCTGGCCGAACTCCTGTCGGGCACTACTCCTAGATAGAGCTCCTTGTCAATCTCAAGCCCTTCTTCCACCAGAACTTTGCGCACTAGCTTACCCTCCGGCCCTGTCTGGTGGGTGACAAGAGTCATGCCTAGAATCTCCTCAGCAACGCTTTCCACCTCCTGCATTGACTGAGCCAGCTTGACGCCACCACCCTTGCCACGGCCCCCAGCATGAATCTGGGCCTTAACCACCACCGGCAAACTTGCCAACTCCTCGGCTACTTCTTTGGCCTCATCCAAGGTGAAAGCCACTCGCCCCCGGGGTATGGGAATGTCAAACTCTTTAAATAATTCCTTTGCCTGATACTCGTGAATATTCATGGTTGCATTCTCCAATTCATCGGGTTAATGCTTCGTGCGGTCTATATTTATTCACACCTTCCATTTTTTCGGTGGGCAACCATGAGCGAGACGGGCGAGACGGGATGCCGGGCGAGAGGGGATTAAGTGGATTTATACAGATGAGTTCTCGTCTCGCTCGACCTCTCGTCTCGCTCGTCTCGCCCGAAACATCCAATCTAATCTTATGACAAAAAGAGAAGAGATTATCAAGGATATAGAAATAAATTAATTAAGATATTTTTTAAAACAATACACTGAAATCAAAGAATCCAGGAGAACTGAGCATGGGGCATAGGACATGGAGCATAGGGTAAGAAGAGCAGGTAGGTCGGGTGGTTCTGCGTGAGCAGGTTCACCCGACACCATATTTCCACAAACCCCCTAAAATCCCTCCAGATAAGCATCTATGGGTTACT
>JAUWKY010000338.1 GCA_030613915.1 Syntrophobacterales bacterium | reverse complement strand
AACGAGAGCCTGCCTGAACCGCCTGATGCCTACAACCGTTTTGTCTCTCTCTTGAAAACTTCTTTTGAACCTGAATATACCTTTCCCCTCCTCAAACGGTTCACTTTTTACTTTGCCAAAAATTACGCCTTCGGCCACACTCTATGGAGGCTGGTCCACAATGCCGGTTCTGTGGCGAATGCGACCGAGCTTGCCAATGAGTTCTTCAGCACCCAGACACCTAATCTAGCCCGGATGTTTCATGAATGACCTGCTGCGACCACGGATATGGTCGTCCTTCCAGGCGTCCTCGGGTGTCGTACCCTGCGACGTACCGCTGAGGTACGCCTCGGAACCAATCCCGCGGTACCGCGGGACGGTTGCCCGGTGGCACGCCCATCTTCGCGGTCTCGCTACAGCAATTCATGAAATATTCGGGCTCGCCTAACAAACGGAGCCTAGGTTCTTTGGGAAAGATCCCAAATACCGGGTATGGGCTGAGCACATTGGTCACAGCGGTCTTTTTTTAGATGTAGGACTTCAACCCTGTAACCCCGGCGCTGGATAAGTCTGGTACCACATTTTGGACAATCTGTGTGTTCGCCGGGATGGCCGGGGACATTGCCAATGTAAACAAAATGGAGCCCACTCTGCAAGGCCGTTTTTCGGGCTCGCTCCAGGGTAGACACCGGGGTTGGGGGCAGACTTTTCAGCTTGTATAGGGGGTAAAACCTGCTAAAGTGCAAAGGCACATCCGGCCCCAACTCATCCTTAATCCACCTGCACATGGCAGCCACTTGGTCCATGTCGTCATTCTTACCCGTTACCATCAAATTAACGATCTCAGTATGAATACCCAAGCCTTTGAGCCTCTTAAGTGTCTCTAGCACGGGCTCCAAGGTTCCCTCAGTGATTTCTCTATAGTACGATTCGTTAAAGCCCTTCAAATCGATGCAGGCCGCGTCCAGATATTTACCCAGTTCTTGAAGCGGGGTAGCGTTGATGTAGCCATTGGAGTGCATGACCTTCAACAACCCTTGCTGCTTGGCCAGCACACCAATATCTATCATGTACTCTGTGAACACAGTGGGTTCCACATAGGTGGAGGCGATGGATTGGCACTGGTAACGGCCGGCTAACTGGACCGCCTGCTCTGGCGTCATTTCGTAATTGTAAGTATCATCCGGCCTGGCTTGGGAAATCTCCCAGTTTTGGCAGAATTTGCAGTCAAAATTGCACCCTGCAGTGGCAATGGAAAAAGAGCGGCTCGTCGGGAGCACATGGAAAAATGGCTTTTTCTCAATCGGGTCAACATGCACTGCACATGGGTTGCCGTAAACCAGCGAGTAATAGCGCCCACCGATGTTTTCCCGAACCTGGCAATATCCCCGTTCCCCCTGATCTACTTCACAGGCGTGCGGACAGAGTTCGCAACGAATACGACCATCTTCCAGTGGGGTGTAAAATGGAGAGAGTTTGCGACCGAGGTAGCCCTTTTTCAAGACCAGAGCTTGCGATTGGGAGGTGGCCGTCATCAAGATAGCGGATTCCAGGCCGGCAGACAGGAGGGCACAACGCCCACACTGTTTTAAAAAATCTCTCCTGCTAATACTGTCACTCATGGTTTCTCATCCCAGGTTCTGGGGACAGTATTTCAGCCATATTGCCAGGGCAGGAAATAGAGAGATTGTTGTAGGTAACCGAAAGCATCATAAATCATCGGCGGAGAATACATCGGCGGAGAAGATGTAGATCTCTGTCTTCTTATCCTTCCAAGCATCCTCTGGCAGGCCGGCTTTCGTGCAGGTGTGCTCCAAAAAGGTGGTGCGATCCCAACCCCATTCTGTCGCCACCTGTGGCAAGAGTAATCCACTGCAACTGCCCCGTTTCATGTAAATGCCGTGTTTGCCAACTTCTATTTCATCCACTTCTTTAATCCGCTGGAGTGGGGTGAGAACAGAAATCTCATACTCAAGCAGTCCTAATTCCTTTGAGGATACCGGCGGGAACCGGGGATCTTGGAAAGCAGCGGCCTCGGCCATCTCGATAATTGTTTTGACCAAAGGCTCTTTGGCGCGAATGTGACCGATACAGCCCCTGAGCTTGCCTTCTTTATGGAGAGTCACAAACGCTCCTCGAGGCTCTTTCAGAGTTGGAGAGTTAACCACGAATTCAGGCGTTTTCTCACCGTGACAGTGAGACTCTACCACATCCCGAGCAATTTCAAGCAGCTGCGCTTTCTCCTCAGAGGTGAGCCCCAAATTTACTCCAACTCTTTTATTTTTGGATTCCTCCCCTTTGGATTTATTGGAGTCGACCCATAGAGCAGCAGCCATATAACCCACTACGCCACTGTGATCTCCAGTAACATCACCAGAGTTGGCATAGTGCAGTACCCGGCTTTTGTTTGCCCCCAGGCGGCGGGCAATAAGCATGGCAGTGACCATGGGGCCACCGCCACAGGCCTCACACAGCCCATTGGCTAGATCATCGCTCAACCCTTGTGGATCAAAATCATTCACCCTGTCCACCACTACCTGATCCAACCGCTTTGCCTGTTTATACGGGTGGAAGTGGGAGAGATCAGAACTCGCAACTACCAGAACCGATCTGTTCTCAATGCAGTCAGCCACCGCCTCTGCTAACCACTTGCAGGTCGCAAAGTCCTGGTTTCCCATGACCAGGGGAACAAGCTTGGCATCAGGCATAAGCACTTGAAGAAAGGGAAGCTGGATTTCCAGCGAATGTTCCTGACTCTGGGCCTCAGGGATATACTCTATGCGGCTTTCTCTCTGTTTCACTGCCGAAATCAACTCTCGGTCCAAGGGTACCACACCCAATGGAGTGCGATAACCACCTCGATCATACAC
>JAUWKY010000149.1 GCA_030613915.1 Syntrophobacterales bacterium | reverse complement strand
TCGTCGGCTATATAAGTAGGCGCAGAAAAAGTATCTCTGAGAAAATCGCCCTCAATAAATACCACCCCGGCCAGTCCATCAAATACTACCTTCTCATATTCTTGCTCACAGCGGCTACCTCCAGCCTGCTTGGTCGTCTGTTCAGAATTGTTCCTGACAGACCCAAGCTCTCTATGCTGGTCGCGATAATTGCTTTAACAGGTCTGGCATTGCTCTCCTTGCTCAAAGTCGTGCCCTACCCAAAGAAAGCTATGCCGATTCTATTCACCCTTAGCGGACTTTGGCTGGGACTCGGTCTGATACTCCCGGCCGAAAACCTGCTTGCCTCCTCCCTGCAAACCGGCCTGCTGGACCCTATTACTCTGTTCCATCGATCAATAAACCTTACTCTTTTGCCTCTTGCAGAAGGGCTTTCAGCCAGCCAACGTTACTACCAAGGCAGCTTGTTGATCAGCGCCATTTTTCTCACAGCGGTTTTTTTGAATCTTAAGGTTCCTCGCTTTTACTGCAGATTCATATGTCCGCTGGGCGCCCTTTTTGCTGTGCTCGGGCCGTTTTCGCTCTGGAGAATAGGAACAAGTGGGGATAAATGCAGCCAGTGCCAGCTCTGTGACACCGATTGCGAGGGGGCCTGCCAACCAGCCGACAAGATCCGCCTAAGCGAATGTGTGCTCTGCATGAACTGTTTGGAAAGTTGTCAAGATGGTATCGTCAGCTACCGCACTGCGCCTTCTGAAGCCGGCGAGATAATCCTGCCAGATCTTTCCCGCCGGGGTTTTTTGGCCTCCTTTCTCTCAGGAGCTATGGCCATTCCAGTAGTTCGTCTGAGTGGCTTGGTAGGTCCCAACTTTCCCCCCTCTGTTATTCGTCCTCCTGGCGCCTTGGCTGAACCTGATTTCCTGGCGCGATGTCTCAAATGTGGTCAATGTATGCGAATCTGTCCCACCAACATCATTCAGCCCGCTGGACTGGAAAGCGGCCTGGAGGGATTGTGGTCTCCTATTTTGAACTTCCGAATCGGCACCAGCGGCTGCCAGCTCAACTGTATCGCCTGCTCACACATCTGTCCCAGTGCGGCAATCCGGCCTATAACCTTGGAAGAAAAACTTGGTCGCAAAGATTACGCCCGGGCAGGCCCAATCCGCTTGGGCACCGCCTTTGTTGATAGGGGACGATGTCTGCCCTGGGCTATGGACAGGCCATGTATAGTCTGCCAGGAGAACTGCCCGGTGAGCCCGAAGGCAATCTTTACCCGAGAACATTTCAGCACGATCAGAGGTGGTGTCCTTGCCGTTCTGAAAGCTGATGAGCAAACTCTGAAATTTGCTGAGAGCGATTTGCAGCCGGGCCAATTCTCCACAGGCGACTATTACATCAAGACCACTGATCGGCATGGAGAACAGCGTTTCCGAATTTCTGCAAACACCAGCGACAGCGTGACCATCGCCGACAATAAGCCTTTGCATAGAGGACCTGGAAGTAAAGTTGAAATTCAAGTGAGGCTCCAACTCCCCCATGTGGAGCCGAACCTTTGTATCGGCTGCGGTATTTGCGAACATGAGTGTCCAGTTAGTGGCAAGAGAGCCATTCGGGTTACTGCGGAGAATGAGACCAGGAGCCCGGGCAGGACACTGGTGCTGCCGAATACCTAAATTATCGCGTAAGGGTTAGCTGGCAACAGACAGCGTGTACATTTCGGATTGCGGATTGCGGATTTCAAAAAAAAAGCAGAAAACAGGGATTTTCCTGTGGGAGCGGCTTTCCTCGCCCTGAGCGACTCGACCTGAGCTCGTCGACAGGTCTTGTCGAAGGGCAGCCGCGATTTGGATTGCGATTTCTACGATTTTAACTATTTGACTAATTCTCTAATTTTCTAATTCTCTAATCAACTGTTTGACTATTTACGCTATGCGCTTGGCGCTATGCTCGACAGAAGGAAACAGGTATGTCCAAGAAACAGAATCAGTTCTCGCGGCGCGATTTTCTCAAAACAGCCGGGGCGGCTACCGTAGGCTCTCTTCTGGGCGCAACCGAAACAGTGGGTAAGATCAGTGAAAGCTCCGGCACAGGACTCGCAGGGCTCCCCAACAGACCTTTCGGCAAAACGGGAGCACGAGTCTCAACCCTCTCTCTGGGTGGCATGTTTGATATCCCTTCCAATCAGCTGCTGCTCAGACAAGCCCTGAAATGGGGCGTTACCTACTGGGATACCGCTGATTGCTACGAGGGCGGGAGAAGCGAGAGAGGGGTCGGCAAGTTTTTTGGCAAATACCCAGAAACCCGCAAGAAGATATTTCTGGTCACAAAATCTGATGCAAGAGATCCGGGGGGGATGACTCGATTGCTCAATAGATCCCTGGAAAGAATGAAAACAGACTATGTGGATCTCTACTTCGTCCATGGAATTAGCTCCATTGACGAGCTCGATGATGACACCAGAGCTTGGGCCAAGAAGGCCAAGGCCGAAGCAAAAATCAGATTCTTCGGATTTAGCACTCACAGTAATATGGAAGAATGTATGCTGGAAGCGGCCAAACTGAGTTGGATCGACGGCATCATGATGACCTACAATTACAGGCTCATGAACAAGAGTAAAATGCAAGAGGCGGTAGCGGCTTGCACCGAGGCTGGCATCGGCTTAACTGCCATGAAAACCCAGGGGGGCTGGTCTTTCGACTCTTCCGGTGCAGCCAAACTAGTAGATAGTTTTATCCAAAAGGGATTCACGGATAAGCAGGCCAGACTCAAGGCTGTCTGGGAAAATCCCAACATAGCCAGCGTATGTTCGCAGATGCCGAATCTTACCATCCTGATGTCCAACGTTGCGGCCGCAATGGGCAGGACGAATCTTTCTGCTAGGGATCTGCACCTTCTGGATCAGTACGCCCGGGAGACCGCCTCTAACTACTGCGCAGGCTGCAGCAACATTTGCCAAACTGCGTTGGCCGAAGATATTCCAGTTGCTGATGTCATGCGCTATCTGATGTACCATCAAAGCTATGATGATTACGATCGCGCCAGGTCTTTATATGCCAGTCTCTCACCTGATATCCGTGAGTTAATTGGGAATATCGACTATTCCCTGGCCGAAAATAGATGCCCGCAGGGAATTCCTATTGGCAAGGCAATGAGAAAGGCTCAGAAATTATTGGCTTAGCCCATATGCGGAGATGCTTTCTCACAAGAGATTAAAGCACAGGTTTTGGACATTATCAGAGAAAACCTCGGAGAGGTTGATTTTTTCAGACATCACGGTTTCGGCATGCCTGGGGTAGAATACAGTCGGGATGTTGAGCCCGACATTTTCTAGAGCAGTGTTGATTGTAGATTTGAGATTGTAGATTGCAGAATCTTATGAGTTGCCCGCATAAAAAGGGGAGCCCCCACCAGCGCACTCGGCTCTGAGGGGGGCAGGGGCCATAAAGCTAGAGCAAAACAAGGAGTTTTTGAACCACTGTTCTATTGACATAGGCAGGAATGATGCCAAGGAGCACAAAAGACAAATTAACTCAATAAATACAATCAGTTATCGGCGACGATCTAAGGCGAATACGTTTTGTGAAATCACCAAATTTGGCGAAATGGACAAAGTCAGTTTGGCCCATAAACCAAACTCCCTTTCCCACCCTAAAGGTTTTCATAGAAGCCCTTGGGCTGGAGCTCTCTTGAGCTCACTCCCACCTGCAAGACCAGGTACTTTCTGATGTCAAAGCAAAGGTCACATTTGGACATGTATTCCCTGGAAGGTTCGAAGCCATATTTGCTGGCGGCGAGATCCCCAAAACCACCAATGCCTTCACGGAAAAGGGTGGTCAAGAAGGGATAATCGTTTTGGGAGAGAGCAGTGCCGACATGGTCACATCTTATGGCAAGACCAGAACAGAGTCCCGGGATATAGTTTCCATACAGGTCGCAGTGGAAGTGACTGACATCCAGGAGTTCCCTGCATCCTCCCTTGTTTGCTGAAAGAGTGTCCTGGTAATTCCTCGTTCCATAAACTCTGGCAAAGGTCTTTAGAGCTCTTCCACCAAAATGTATCCAATACCGCGAAGGAATCCTTGAGAGATTATTGTCCCCATATTTTTCTTCATACTCGGAAACCGGGTGAGTGGTCCGGTCGTCAAATGCAGCAATCTCCGGATAAAATTCTGATATCCAGGGAAAAACGCTTATATTAGCCTCTCTGCACGCTTCTATTACCCCTTTGACTTTATAAAAGGGTATGTGCTCGTTATGAAATGGACTCATGGATATGAGCAGGGTGGAAAGGCCTCTTTCTCTCAGAGAAGATAGAGTCTCTATCGCAGACTCACGGTCTTTGAACCAGGAAGAATTCGTCTCCACATACTCAATATTGACCCTCAAGGAGTGAACTGTTTCGACAACCATTTTCAGTCCAGCAAGGTTGAGAAACGACTCCCCGCCGCCGATATGGACAGAACGGCAGCCGAGGCTCTTGATTTTTTTTAAAACTTCTATCAGGGTCTCCCTGTCAATGTATTCCTTCTTCCACCGCGGACTGCAGTAATAGAGGCAATGACCACAGGCGGAGGTGCAGTAGTAATTGGTGATTATTCCTCCTGATTGAAGGTGCTTTATCTCAAATTCACTTTGTCGTCTCAACAATCCCTGTTCTCCGTTGGGAAGTGATGAATTGTCCGTTGTCAGTCGTCAGTTGCACATCAGTTATTTTTCTTATCCCCTAGCCAATAAGCCCTGAGCTTGTCCAGCCAGAATATTTATCTAGTATCAATCAGCTAAGCCACGGACGACGGACCACTGACAACTGACTATACGAGATCCAGTCCCCATTTTTTCAGAGCGGCCACGCCACCTTGAAGGTTACAGGTGTCGCCTATCCCCATTTGGTCCAGGGTTACTTGAGCCTCATAGGAACGCACTCCGGTGTTACAAATCAGCACGAGCTTCTTGTCTTTAGGCACTTCCGCAATTCTCAGCCGCAGTTCATCCTGAGGAATGCTTTTCCAATGATCCGAATACTTCTCGACAAAAGGTTCCGCATTCCCCCAGCCACGGCAGTCCAAGAAAACCACGTCGCCTTTCTCTCTTTGTTTCCAAAGTTCATCGAAATCATCCACATCCACAACCCTGTTCTTCCCGGCCAAAATGTTCTCTGCTGTGTTTCCGAGAGCATTTAGAATATCCATGGCCGCGGAAAATGGTGGAGAATAGGCCAGTTCCAGGTTACCTATATCTTCTGTGGTGGGATTGTATTTGAGAATGGAGGCCACCGCATTGATCCGGCCAACCGTGCCGTCGCCCATACTGCCCACGCCCTGGATCCCGAGTACCCTGCCGGTACCTCTTTCCACTACCATTTCTAAGGTCATAAGATCCTTTTCCGGGTAAAAATGGGCCCGGTCAAACTGGATTACCAGGGCACTAATGGCATCAAATCCTTCACTGCGTGCCACATCACTACTTAATCCAGCAGCGGCAACAGACAACTCAAACACTTTCACAACAAAACTTCCCACAGCACCGGGAAACTCACTATTCCCCCCGGCAAGATTGGCTCCAATGATTCGTCCCTGTCGGTTGGCCATGGAACCAAGGGGGTAATAACCAGGCTTGCCGGTTATTAAATTGGTCACTTCCACGCAATCTCCACCTGCGTATATATCCGGGTCGGACGTTTGCATTCTACTGTTCACCACGATGCCGCCCCTGAGTGAAACCTCCAAACCAGCAGCCCTGGCCAGGTCAGAATTCGGTTCAGCTCCCACGGCAACGATTACCATATCTGTTTCAATAATTCCCCCGGTGGTGATGGCCCGCTCCACCTTTTTGTTTCCCTCCAGACGCTCAACCCTGTCCTCCAGCTGAAAAGCGACTCCTTGCTCTTCCATGTGATGTTGGACAATCTTGGCCATGTTCTTACTGACTAAACCTGGAAGGAGCTGGTCGGTGATCTCCACCACCGTGGTCTCTATGCCCCACATATCAGTGAGAGCTTCTGCCATCTCCAGACCAATAAACCCTCCACCAATGATAAGCGCGTTTTCTACCTGGCCGCTTGCAATTCTCTCTTTAATAGCAATGGCCGCATTCATATTGCTCACGGCGAAAACTCCCTCCAGATCGATTCCGGGTATGTCCAAGCGTCTGGGACGACTGCCGGTGGCAAGCACAAGCTTGTCATAGGGTAGGGTGGTATCTTCCCCGGTTGTTAGATTCTGGATATGAACTTTCTTCTCCTGGCGGTCAATGCTGAGGGCCTCGGTGTTGGTCAAAACCTCGATGTCTTTGGCTCCTTGAAAAAATTCCTTATCCCGG
>JAUWKY010000093.1 GCA_030613915.1 Syntrophobacterales bacterium | reverse complement strand
GCGCTGTATCGCCTCGTTAATTCGTTTCTCGGCTACCCGTTCCAAAGCTGCAAGAACATTCTTTTTTGACATTGTTGACCTTCCGAGTGAACTAAAATGAAAAATCTGGGCCCAAAGGACCCGGCTTTGGGCTGCCCCCTGAGGGAGCTTCAATACGTTTTCTCCCTTGCGGCAGTCTGCTGGAGTGATGGAGTGGTGGAGCATTGTAAAATATCAAATTCCAAGCACTGAGTCTTAGGGTTTCAGGTGTCGGGTGTCAGGTGTCAGGGAAGAAAAACAAAAACACTGAAACCTGAAATCTCAGTCTTTGTGATTTAGAATTTCTATTCCTCCGATACTCCATAAGAGCTCGCAATCTTTACCGGCAAAGCCATGCAACGCTGACCCCCGCAAGGCGGGATCGTGGACTGGCTTTAGGGACCAGGTTTTGGATATTGAATACAATCTTGCCTTTATGGCCCGTGCCAGCTTGGAGCCCCGAGCTCTACATCTAACTCCACCGTCGCTTTGTCGCGCCGCACCTTGACCCGAACCACGTCACCGACATGCCTGGTGGCCAGAAAAACTCTAAGATCGTCAAAGTCTTCCACTTTCTGACCATCCACAGCCAGGACGATATCACCCTTTTCCATCCCAGCCTTCTCGGCCCCACTTCCGCGGGAAAAGCCGGCCACCGTGAGCAAACCATCAGACGAATCCAGCATTATCCCAAGCTTGGCATCCTCCGGAGCCTGAACTTCACTGGGGAAAATAATGAAGTCAGCCAGACCAAGCTCCAGTGGCTCCCCCGGATCGGGCAGGATAATGATATAGTCTTTTCCTATCCTGCGATAAACTCTCTTGGGAATCCCCGCGCCGTAAGCAAGGTGGCCACTGCCTGCTAGTACCACCATGTGATAGTCGGGGCGATCTGTTAGAAAATTGGCGATGCTCTCCGCCATGGTCTCATCCCACAGAATCTGGGCCTGGTGAAAGTACTCGAATTCTTGTGGAATGCTATCGCCATCCAGGTTCGTCTGGTGCATTTCGAAAACACTCCGAAGGCGCTTCTTGTATGGTTCGTCGTCAAAAATCAATTCGTCAGGTATGCGGCCTTTTTCCTCCGGGCTTAAGTTTTCGAGTCCTTCCTTAGCAACCTTGCGAACCAACTCATTGTCCTGGTTGAGAGCGACAACAGGTATTCTATTGGCCCTGGCATACTGGAGGATATCTTCATATAAATGATAGTTGAACCTCCAGGTACTGAAGTAGTGGGACTCTTTGAGAAAGGTCTGGGTGTCGGTTTCCCCGGAGATATAGTCGTCCAACGATTTCTGATAACGACGCTGGAACATTTCCATGCCTATTGCCAGTTCCGGATGGTGCCGGTGCAGGGCCTGAATCATTTCAAGCTGAACGAGGTGATCGCCGTAGCGGTCATGCTTTTCGCCCACATAGACGATGGTCTGATCGGCTACCCGGAAAGCAATTTCAGCTAGGGGAAGCACTGCCTCAAGGGCAATCCCGCTAGCCGGCCGGGGCACCTCAAGCTGGATCCCTCGGTCGCTTGCCACTGTCTTCTTTTCCACGTTTTTGCCTCCAGAAAATTGCAGCTTGCTGTACTGACCATAGTGAAAAAGCTTCCGCCCCACACCATTCACCTCACCAGTATTTTCGGCCAGGATCAGGCCAAGGACGCGTTTGGGATTCAGAATATTTTTCCTTATCTGCAGAAAAAAGCCAGTCGGATTCTCGGGCGCCCCAGGAAAAAAGGATTTGAGTTCAGTTTGAGGTCCCAATAAAAGAAAACTCTTTCCACCTAAGTTGGAGTGAGCGATCTCTCCAGCGCTCGTGGTCTTGAAACCCTGACTTTGCAACTCTTGAATCAGGGTCTCATAGATTTCCTTATTGGCTTCAGGCACGAGAATGGTTCGGGTCGGATCTCCCAAAAGACGGCTTAACACAGCGCTTCTCTCAGCTGGCTCCAATCTGCGAAAAAGGTCGTAGTCTGGATCTACAACCATCTTTTGCGGTCTTTCCTTCAAAGGCAAAGAAAGGGTTTGCTCTGCGGCTGAAACGGGCAAGATATGTTTCTCTTGTCTGTTCTCTGTATGGATAACCACCGGAATGAACACGGGCATTGTGCTGTTCGCAACCCGAATTTCAAACTGCAAATTATAGCCACTTCCTGGCCGATTCAACCGGATCTTACTGAGATTCACCGCCATCGCACCTTTGTTGTTCAGCCAAAATGTAAAAAAACCACTGAGATCCTCCCCGGCCGTCTTTGAAAAAATCCCTTCCAGATCCTGCCACGAGGTTATCCGGAACCGCTGCTCCTGAGCCAGCCGCTTCAGCCCCTCACCGAATGCTTTTTCACCGGCACGGTTCTTGAGCATATGAAAGAACATGGCCGTTTTGCCATAACCCACCGCACGTAAAGCGCGATCCTCTCCGCTAACAAACTCTCGGATGGAAATTTCATTGTCTTGATGGACGTAACTTTCGTAATTCTCGATAATCTTCTTTCGATGTTGCCACCCCTTTTCTTTCAAGGCATCGTAATAATGATCGGCCAGATAGGAGGTCAAACCCTCGGACCAGTTGCCCTTGGCGTAGTCCACATAGACAGAATTGCCAAACCAAGAGTGAAGGATTTCATGTCCCAGTGAGGTCTCTGGAATGAAAGGCAGCTTGAGTACCTGCCGGCCCAGCAGGGTGAAGGTCGGCATGCCGTAGCCGGTGGGCAGAATGTTCTCAACCACAGCAAAGCGACGGAAAGGGTAGGGCCCCAGCATATCTTCATACATTTCCAGATATTTTTTGATGTAAGCAAGGTAGCGACCTGAAAGATCCTTATCCTCAGGCAGCAAGTACGTCGCCACCTCCACGTCCCCATGGCGGTCTTTGTTTACGACGTATGGTGCCATCACAAAGTGAATATGTGGTACCGGATGCGGAAAATGAAAGACCTCCAGCCTCCTCTCGCCAGTTTCGTGAGTTGTTATGGTCTCAGCTTCAGACACGGCATGAAAGCCTCTAGGGACCCTTGCTTGCAAGCTAAACTGGGCCAGTTCGGCCTCAGCAGCCGGATACCAGCCATCGAGTAGGAAGGCGCCTTTTGCACCAATTCTGTTCTCAACACTACTGCGTTCGTCATCAGAAAAAACTCCCTCATACTCCAGGCGCACATGGGTGCGGTCCGGATGAGAAGGGAGATTGATGCGCCCATCTTCCACCTTTGCAACAACGGTTTTACCGTTCATTGAAAACTTGGTTATGCGTAGATCCTTGCCGGCCAATATTGTTCGCACACTTTGCGGAATGGTGACATCCACGGTTCCGTAGATCCGATGCTTTGGGAGGTCGAACGAAATTGTTATACGGTGCTGTGGTAGTGAAGCTGTGGTACCAGGTAGAGGCAAACACAGGACACTGGCCATTACTAGACAACTAAGCAGAGCAAAACGGATGTCTTGAATACATGCCATCAGCGCACATCTCCTTTTTTCGTCAAAGATGGTGTTGCGAAAAATATAAGAATTTTTTCTGAGGAATCAACTGCCTACGGTGTCCGCGGCTTTTTAAAGGCTTAAAGGGGAGAATTGTCTGTCGCAAGGAAAAAAGAAGTGTGAGAGTCCAGTCGGGGAAAACAAGCATACCTAGGGCTGCACGGCCAAAGTTGGAGGAATGATGTGCCAGGGGACAAACTTGTCCAGTTGTCCGTTGAACGAACGGACAACTGGACAAGCCCCGCTAGATCCTTACTACATCTCTGGCATGTAAATGCTTTCGTACAGTTCTTCCAGGCTGGCAAGATGCTTGCCTTCATCCTGTTGCAGTCGACGGAACATAGCCTCCATGGGTGCACCCACACACGCCTGCGCCATTTTGCCGTAGAAATCTACCGAACGTTTTTCTTCGTGGATAGCGTATATCATTACGTCCTGGGAAGTGGCATCCTCATCCAGAGATTTGATCTGAAGCAGCACGGTCAATTCCATGCTTGGGCCCTCTTCCATACCAGCTTCGTGCAGAGCGATCTCTTCCTCGAGAAAGGCTTTCTCCAGGGTATATTTATGCTCCAGCTCTTCGAGGGCCAGCTCTTTCACCAACTCCCTGGCCCGCTTATCTTCGACCATCTCGTAAGCTTTCCGATAAACATCGAAGCTTTCCTTCTCCATTTCAATTGCCTTCTCAATTGCTCCTTCCCTGGTGTAGCATACCTCTTCAAATTCACTCATCGCTTTCCTCCATAGCATCCAAATAATTGCCAAAGTATCTCGGCTCGAAAGAATTCATAGCGTATATTACGTGATCATTGTTAAGGATTCAAGAGAAACTTTTCACTATTTGCCCGTGGAGCCTGTCATAGGTCCTCAAATGCGGCGGATTAAATGGGTTTCGTTTCAATGAACCGTACCTGCCTCCTCCTCTGACCATTCTAATCGATCGAGCAACTTCCGAACCAGCTCAGCAAATGCAGTCTTGGCCACCGACCCGCTGGGTTCTGCCACAAATGGCCGTCCTGCATCACATTGGTGCACGATACTAGGATCGATGGGTATGCGTCCTAGGAATACTACTCCCAACTCCCCGGCTGCCTTCTCACCTCCCCCAATCTTAAACAGATCGATGCGTTCACTGCAGTGTGGGCAAACCATGCCACTCATGTTTTCAACAATACCGAGCACCGGCACTTCTATCAGTCTGCTGAAACTGACGGCCTTGCGTGAGTCCAGAAGAGCAACATCCTGCGGGGTGGTCACGATCACGGCACCATCCACCTCCTTGATGAGCCGGGCAACACTGAGGGGTTCATCGCCAGTGCCGGGAGGCAGGTCAATGAAGAGAAAGTCTAGATCACCCCAATTCACATTGCCGAGAAACTGCTTGATAGCGGAATGCTTGAGCGGCCCCCTCCAGATGATAGCCTTGTCGGGCTCGGGTGAGAGAAGGGCCATGGACACTGCTTTAAAACCTTCGAATACTTCGACCGGATTGACACCGTCACCACTGCCAGTCAAGCGCTGACCCTCTATACCAAGCATTTTCGGTACATCCGGACCGTGAATGTCAGCGTCAAGAATTCCGACTTGATGACCCCTGAGAGCCAGAGAAGCAGCCAAGTTGATTGCTACGGTACTTTTCCCCACGCCACCCTTACCGCTCATGACCATAATCTTGTGGCGAATGTTGAAGAGTCTCTCCTGTAACCTTTTCTGCTCATGTTCTGCTTTTTCGCCAGAAGAGCATTTGTTCGCAAGATCGCAGGCCTCACAAAGTTTTTTATCTTCACACTTTTCATTTGCCATTCGCAGTTCCTTGTCCCAACATCGCTTTCACAGAAGCGCCAATAAAATCCACTGCCCAAATATTGTTCCGCACAAGCGTTTTGTCAAGCGTTACTCCTGCAGGAGTTTCCCCAGAAATGTTATAAGCGACACAGGCCAAGGGGAAGGCTGCTCCACAACGAGCAATTCGCGCCATTTTATGGCAGTGTAGCTTTTGAAAATGCACCAAATCTTCATGCTGGCCCTTGCCAAGCTGAGATGCGTAAAGACAGGAGGCTCAGGTGCTCGTTGTTTCGCAGCCTCCCCCATTGGCCTTCCTGGTGTTTCTTCTGAGTGACTGGTGGGAGGCCTGTGCCACTTCCGCAGCTGTGGGTGGGGGAGCCCCTGGCCCCGTTCCGCAGGAACGGGGAACAGGGAGGGGGCGCCTTCCCCCGCACCCAGCTGCGCTTGAAGTGACCAGGCCGGAGCCTTGGAACGACAGAAGAAACACCAGGAAGACATTCTCATTTCCAAATGAGACGTCAACTCGGCAATAGCTTCAATGTATAAACATCAAGCATCCATTTTTGGGGAAACTCCTGTTCTTCTACAAATCTATCGGTGCCTAACCCTATGAATGCAAAAGAAACGGGTTTACTCAAATCGGCTACCCTCATCAGCAGTCTAACCTTGCTGAGCAGGGTGCTCGGATTTATTCGCGATATGGCCATTGCTTACTTCCTGGGCTCTGGCTTCAAGGCGGATATCTTTTTTGTGGCTTTTCGCATTCCAAACCTTTTTCGGCGGCTGTATGCGGAAGGCTCCCTTAGCCTCCCCTATATGCCGGAATTGGGCAAGGGGTATGCTCTCGGTAACGATAGCAACTTTGGTCGGTTGGCGAGCAACCTGGGTGGCCTGACATGTACTTTCTATTTTGGCCTGACTCTTATGGGGGTGATGACAGCTCCTCTTGTTGTTTCACTTTTGGCCCCGGGTTTTGTCGGCAGCGGAGCCAAGTGGCAGTTGACAGTGAGCCTAAGCAGATGGCTCCTTCCCTATGTGTTTTGCATTGGTGTGGCCGGTTTTGTTATGGCGATTCTCAACACCCACGAGCATTTCGGCGCTCCTGCTGCTGCGCCAAGTCTACTCAACTTGTGCATGCTTGGGATGCTGGGGCTTGGGAGCTACTTCAGCATAGCCCCGGAATGGTCCCTGACCTGGGGTGTTGTTTTGGGTGGCTTTTTTCAACTAGCATTTCAGTGGCATTGGGCCCGGCGACTTGTGGTGCGATGGAGGCCGAGTCGTTGGTGGCGAGCACCAGAGACTCAGGCGGTCTTGAGGTTACTGGTACCAACGGTATTAGGAGCGGCCGTCTATCACCTGAATATTTTTGTGGCCACATTGTTTGCTTCCTTCCTCACCGTGGGAAGTATTTCTTACCTCTATTATGCCGAGCGACTGATCCAGTTTCCTCTGGGTCTTTTTGGGAGTGCCATAGGAATCTCGGTATTGCCACAGCTTACCCGTCAGAGTGCCTTGCAGGAATGGCAGGCTTTTCGCCAACAGGTGGTCGAGGCAATGGAACTCCTCTGGTTTCTGACAATTCCGGCGGCAGCTGGCCTCTGGGTGCTCAGGATACCTCTTGTTCATCTTCTCTTCCAACGCGGAGAGTTCAATGCGATATCCACCAGGATGACGGCTGAGGCTCTCGGCTATTTTGCTCTGGGGCTATGGGCTGTGGCTGTTTTCAGGGTGCTTGTCGGGGCCTGGTATGCCTTGGATGGTGCCTACGTAACAGTCTGGGCAGGTGTTGGGGCCTTGGCTATCAATGTGATCCTGAGTGTGCTTCTCACCGGACCACTCGGGCATAGCGGCTTGGCACTTGCTGTCTCCATAGCAGCAATAGCAAATGTCCTTTTGTTGATGTTGTTGCTGAGTAGACGTCTTGGTGGAATTCAGGGCGGGAGGCTTTTGCTGAGCAGCGGGCGCTGTCTGCTTGCTTCGTTCATCATGGCGGTCGTGGTGCAGACCCTTTACCGGTACAGCTACAATGGCGGCAAACTTACAGGCGGATCTTTGGCACTCGGCCTGGGATGTTGGGTGCTAGCTGGAATACTCATCTACCTGGGGTGCATTATGCTGCTGGGTTTGCCGGAAGGAGTCAAGAATACCTGGGCGGCAAGACGGCAAGGCAGAAAAAATTGAGGAATTAGGGTATTGGGGAATTTAGGAATTCAATGTAGCAGTAACTCAATTCCTCAATCCCTCAATGAGTTAAATCTAATGCAGTTCCGGTAGATCCTTGCGGAGTTCTTCTATGTAAGCCACGGCCCTTTCGAGTTCATCGGTAAGGTGACGGATTCGGAGTACCGATTCCACTCGGGTTGAGAGTTCAACCATGTCGAAAGGTTTATTGACAAAGTCATCAGCCCCCATATCAAGGGCATCCAACTTGTTGTCTTCAAACCCGGTTATAAAAATCACCGGAATAAATCTAGTTTCCTCCTTCTCCTTTAACCGCTTGCAGACTTCCAGGCCGTCCAAGCCGGGCATCCTCACGTCCAATATGATTGCTTGCGGATTTTCCGTCTCCGCCAGCTGTAGCGCTTGCTCACCATCTGAAGCCAGAATTACTTCGTATCCCTTGTCTTTCAGGAAATGGTCGAGCAAATCCCGGATTTCCTGCTCATCATCAGCGACTAGAATTTTGTCGGCCATGGTGCCCCTCCTGTTATAACCGTTCAGCTCGTTGACTTTCTTGCCCGGATATTTCATGAATCACTTGCTGCGACCACGGATATGGCC
>JAUWKY010000239.1 GCA_030613915.1 Syntrophobacterales bacterium | reverse complement strand
TAAGGAATCACTGAAACGAATACATGCCAATGCTCTGGCGCTGCTGGACCTCAGCTATACCAGAGATGACCTGGCCCTGCTGGTGGAGGATGCGCGCCGGGGTCTGGAAAAAAAATCTCTAGAGCAGATCCAGGAATC
Organism: Syntrophobacterales bacterium; assembly: GCA_030613915.1. GTDB lineage: Bacteria > Desulfobacterota > Syntrophobacteria > BM002 > BM002 > BM002. The sequence continues at coordinate 4,302 of JAUWKY010000239.1, read as the reverse complement.
TTTCGATCTTTTTTTTGAACTGCTGGATTTTCAGCCGGTGTCTCTGGGAGTATTGGAGTATGATTTGCAGGTCTTTGCCAGGCCAAAGACGAACGGTGGGACTGCTACAACTTTTGAGAATGTCTTGTTTTTTAACGAAGAAAACTTCACGCTGGGTTTGAAGAAAGGAACTCTCTCGTCCCAGAGTGACCTAGACCTTGCCTGGGTCATACAATACGCTCGGGGTGAGGAAACAGCAGATCTGGAAGGCCTAAAGGTCTTCGAGTTTCTGGCCGAACTAGCGCTGAAAGAAACCCCTTAAGGCCAAAGTTGCGCCACTGTCATTCCCGCTAGCATCAACCCGCAGCCAAGTAGCCCGCGGGATGTGAGCACCTCACCGAGGATAAGCCACCCGGCTAGAGCCGCAAACACCGCCTCAAGACTCAGTATGATCGCTGCATGAGTCGGGGGTGCAACCTTCTGGGCCACCACCTGTAGAGTGTAGGCCACCCCTACAGACATCACACCCCCGTAAAGAATAGGGATTGTTGCCTCTCGCAAACCATGAACGGTAATAGTCTCCGTGAACCCTGCCACCACCAGGCTTAAAAAGCAACAAACCGCATATTGGGCACAGGCTAGCTTTAATACATCTACCCTGGGTGAAAGGTATCCCAATATGAGAACGTGAATTGCCCAGAAGAAGGCGCCTGCAAGTACCCAGGCATCTCCGGGAGCAAGGTTGAACTCCTCGGTAACGCTGAGAAAGTAGAGTCCAACTGCAGCTATGATCGCTCCGACCCAACCGCCCCAGCCTGGCCACTGTCTCCACAGCATTCCCAAAAGCGGCACAATGACTACATAGAGGCCGGTAATAAACCCAGCCTTTCCCGCCGTGGTGAAAACGATACCCACCTGCTGGAGAGTAGCTCCACCAAAGAGTATCAACCCAGCTAAACCACCTCCAAGAACAGCCTGTTTGTTGGTAAGACGCTGGAGATGCTCCTTTTCTGTGGCTCTATCATCCCGCAAAGCGAACGGTAGCAAGGTGAGAGCCCCGAGTGCAAACCGTACACCATTGAAGGTGAGCGGACCCACATGATCCATTCCCACCCTCTGAGCCACGAAAGCGCCACCCCAAATAACAGCAGTCAGCATTAAGAGCGAATCAGCTTTATAGATTCCGCGAGACAAAGTATTTACCATGAGCAAGCCCGGACGACTCTGCCAGATACATTCAGATTAAAATGTCGTGGATAATACCACCAGATCCACCTAGAAACCAGCGTTTTTGCTGCTTCGCATCTTGAAAATGCCTCCTGTTCACCGCCTACGGCATTGTAAAACTGAAACGCTTTGGTCTATACTGCCAAAACTTCCGTATTCGAATGGTTTCAAGCTGGGTGGGTCGTGCCGCAGAGATTGTTGAAAAGGGCCATTTATGGATGGAAATGGTCAGGAGACATGGCAATGTCCATTGGTAAGGCTTCAAGAGGTCGACTGCTGACTAGTTGGTGGTGGGGTTTCGTGATGACCGTATTTCTTGCTTCAGCCCCTCTGTTAGCAGACCAGGATAAAGACTTACTTGATCTTGAGAGTGGCGCCTTGGCGCTGTCAGCGACAACTCAGTTCGGGGGAAAGTGGAACGTCCAATCTCTTTTGAGTGGCTCAAATACCACTGGATGGAGCAGCACCAGAGGTCACCCCTATCCAAATGATTTTGTGATCGAGCTGCCGCGTCAATACCTGCTGAAATCCTTTGTTGTTGACAACACGGGTACAGAGGAATCCAGCTTCCGTGGGATTTCGGGGCGTCATTTCGTGCTATACGGCTCGACAACTTCACATGAGGAGGGCTTTGACCTCATACTTGACGGGGAAGCAGCCAAGGGTGATCGGAAAGTGTTTCTACTGGAGGAGCCAACTGAGGTTCGTTGGTTGAAGTTGGAAGTTTTGTCGAACTGGGGGAATTCCTGGCACACCCAAATCATGGAACTTGAGGCCTACGGGGAGCCCGTAAGCGCAGTCACACAACAAAGGCCCATCCAAGGAATCTACTCGACCAATTTCGGTCTGATGCGATTGGAACAGAGCGCTAACTTGGTGATAGGTTGTTACGATGGTGACAACGGCACCCTGTCCGGCAGAACGGATGGCCGTGTTCTCAAGTTCCACTGGTGGGAAGATGGACCGACCGCCGGCATCGCCTTTTTGGTCTTATCGTCAGATGGCAACTCCCTGAACGGTCTATGGTACAAAAGGGGGCAGGTGAAGGGCATCTGGTATGGCAGGCGCGTGAATGATGAACGGCGGCCGCAATGCCAGGTTCCCGTATTAGACGCCTTAGTAACTTCAATCTATGATACCAGCCTGAGTGTGCCCAAGGAAAAAACCAGCTCGGATCAGGTTCAAGAAGAGACTGTCTTAGAGAAACCTCTCGAGGAGGAAACCGGCACCACAATTTTGCACGACATATATTTTGACACCGACTCTGCTGAGATAAAGCCTCAATTTGAAACAAAACTCCGAGAAATTGTGGCGGCGATCCAAGAGCAGCCTTCACAGAAGATAATTATAGAAGGACACACTGACTCCACATACACTCGAGAATACAATCTAGAACTCTCTTTGCGGCGAGCTCAAGCGGTGGCAGGATGGCTCATTGAGCACGGGGTCGATGCCAGCCGGCTGGAAGCCAAAGGTTACGGCGAGTTCCGGCCGATAGCTGATAACAACACGGAGGAGGGAAGAGCTCTCAATCGGCGTGTTGAGATGGTGCTGAAGTAACAGGAGAGTGTTATGAGCGGAGCCGAGCAAGCAGTTCTCGTTTTTAGCAAACAATTCAGTCGTCACAGTTATGGGTCCAATCACCCCTTGAAGGTGGAGCGACTCCAGTTGACCATGGACTTGATTCGCGCCTATGGTCTCTTTGACAACGCTGAGGCACCATGGGTTGAAGCCCGGGAGGCTGAGGAACAAGACCTGCTCCTGATTCATTCTCAAGAGTATATTCAAATTTTAAGGGAGGCCAATGATGGCCAGGCTCCTTCGCAAGCCTGGAAATACGGCCTAGGCAGCGGTGATAACCCGGTCTTTTCTGGTTTGTATGATTGGTCTCTTTTGGTCACCGGTGCCACTCTTGAATGCGTCCGCCAGATCAGGGAAGAAAACAAGAAGATTGCCTTCAACATCACTGGTGGCCTGCACCATGCAATAAAAGATCGGGCCTCCGGATTCTGTTACCTGAATGATCCAGCCATAGGCATTGCCAAGATGGTACAGGACGGTTTGCGGGTGGTCTACCTGGACGTTGACGTTCACCACGGCGATGGAGTTGAAGCAGCGTTCTATGACACCGATCAAGTACTGAGCATCTCCCTTCATCAGCACGGCCATACACTGTTTCCTGGTACCGGATTTCCGGAAGAGATGGGCCAGGGGCCAGGCCGGGGATATTCGGTAAACGTGCCGTTGGCACCTGAAACTGATGACGATCTGTATCTTTCAGTTTTCACGGAAGTGGTGCCGCCGTTGGTTCAAGCCTACAATCCTGATGTGATAGTGACCCAATTGGGCGTGGATACCATGAGCACCGATCCTTTGGCCACCTTGAACCTCAGCGTCGATGGATTTGGCAGGGTTGTGGAGGAGATAAAATCCTGGGATTTCAAATGGGTGGCACTGGGTGGAGGCGGATACAATATCATGAATGTGGCCCGAGCCTGGACCAAGGCATGGGCCATTATGAAGGGAGTCCAACTTCCCGATAATTTGCCGGAATCTTTTATTGATCTACACCAATCCGAGCTGGGCGAGAATCCGACTCTCTCGGGTCCACCTCATAAAACCCACCCAGTCATCGCTGGCCGTACCCAGGCATTGGCCAAATCGGTCGTTGAACAGATCAAGGAAAGTATTTTCCCTATCATTGGTGTATAGCGTCCTACTAGGCACTATGCACTAGACACTAAGCAGTAAAACACGTCATCCTTGATCATTCCTCTGGGCACTTATCACTTACTGCCTAGCAGGCTACCAAGAAACGCAATATTTTGGGTGCGAGCATCAGATCCGTCATTCCGGAAGGCGCGAAGCGACTATCCGGAATCCAGAAGTCAGAATTCAGAATCCAGGAGGCAAAAACATAAAGAATGTTCTTCCCTTCTGGCTACTTGAGCTTTTACGATTTTAACGGTTTCAACGATTTTAACGATGTGATTGGATCTGTTAATCAATAAGTTTTTTGAGATTGAAATAACGCAAGATCGCCTGACCAATGGGGGTTTTCAGGTATTTCGATTCGCCTGCTGTTTTTGGGATCGC
>JAUWKY010000331.1 GCA_030613915.1 Syntrophobacterales bacterium | reverse complement strand
CTGAGCTACACCGGCGTCCGCCCTGCCTTATATCACCGCACCTGGAGGCTGTCAATTATCTATATCCATCCCGGATTGCGGGTAAAAACGGGCAATGCTGTCGGCAATGTCTTGAGTTCTAACCCGGATATTTCATGAATTGCTGTCGCGAGACCACGAAGATGGGTGTGCCACCTGGCAACCACAGGGTGGTGGTTCCGAGGCGTACCTGCACGGTACGTTGCAGGGGCCGACACCCGAGGACGCCAGGAAGGACGGCCATATCCGTGGTCGCAGCAAGTGATTCATGAAATATCCGGGCTAAGGGCTTATGCACCACCGCGTCGAAGCCAGCGCTTTGCTGCAAGGCGAGCTATTTTCTGGTCATGGTGAAAACCCCATCCCATCCTGGTTGCGGCGGTTTCTCTCGCAGTTCGGCTATGCGCTGTAGATAGAGTCGAGCCGCGAAGTCATCCGGTATTCTATTCAGTACTTCATGAAATTTGTCTTCGGCTATTTCCCACTCTTGGGAACGATAATGGTGCAGCCCTCGAGCAAAAGGCTCAACGATCGCAACTCTGGGGTCCTCTTCACTTCGAAGTGCCACCAGTTCGTAGATTTTGGCTGGCTTTGCCCTGCCTTTGACCCGAACAGCACCGAGTTCCCGACAAAAAAAGTCATCTTTCACCCGCTCATAGGTGAATTCGCTGATAACCACCTGAGTGCCATATTCCTTGTTTATGCCTTCCAGTCTGGAAGCCAAATTCACCGAATCCCCCATTACCGTGTAGTCGAAGCGGCGCTCCGAGCCCATGTTCCCCACCACCATGGGGCCGGTGTTGATCCCGATTCCGATATCAAGCCGCGGTGTCCCTTCTGCTTCCCATTGCTGCTGCATCTTGGTTAAACGATCCAACATCTTCAGGGCTGTACGGCAGGCCCGCGCCGGATGATCAGTCTGTTCCAAGGGTGCACCCCACACGGCCATGACTGCGTCACCAATATATTTGTCCAGCAGCCCATCAAACTCAAAAACTACGTCGGTCATTTCCGTGAGGTATTCGTTGAGAAGATTCACCAGTGCCTCGGGCTCCATCTCTTCAGCCAAGGTAGTAAATCCCCGAATATCCGAAAAAAGAACAGACAATTCCTTCTTGTCTCCTCCCAGCTTCAACTTATCAGGATTCTTCAACATCTCGTTGACAACCGAGGGAGTCACGTAGAAGCTGAAAGCGCCGCGGATCTTTCTCTTCTCTCGCTCTTCCACGATGTAACGGTACAAGGTCACTGCTGTATAGACAATCACCATTGTCAGCAACGGATAGACTGCGTTCAGCCATATGCCCTTTTGAACAAACAGTTTCTGGCTCGCCATCAAGTACCCAAAAAAGAGGACACCAATGAGCAAAACACTGAAGATGGCTCTCAACCGCGGCAGCACCAACCCAGTTACCAAGCCCATAAAAAGGATTGCTCCTAAATCAAAAAGGGAAGCCCAGCCGGGTCGAAAGAGAAAGTTCTGTCTGAGGATGTTATCTGCCACGTTGGCGTGTACTTCCAGGCCGGGAAAGGTATTGCTGAAAGGGGTCACCCTTATATCATAAACTCCGATTGCAGTACTGCCTATGAAAACAATCCTATCCCTGAAGGCATTGGCTGGAGTGCGCCCGGCTATGATGTCCGCCACGGAGTAGTGGGGAAAAGTCTGCGGTCCACCGCGAAAATTGATGAGCATTCGTCCCTTTTCATCGGTAGGTATTGTCACCGAACCGAGCTGAATGGACTCGATTCCATGGTCTGCTACCCGCACACGTAAGGGAATATCGCCCACATAAGAACGCACCGCTTCCAGGGAAAGAGCCGGATAGAAACGGTCCTGGTAGCGTATTACCAATGGAATCCAGCGAACCGTGCCATCTATATCCAGGAAAATATTATAGTAGCCAGCTATACGGCTGGCCTGGACCAATTTATCTATGTTGGATTCAGGCAACAGGGCTTCGTAGACTTCTACTTTTTTCGCCTGGGGGCTAAGAAACTGGACGAGCTTGACCGCGCTTGCCCCGGTATTGCTCCTTTTGTTGTCGAGTTCATCCTGGCTCAGATGGTCGATCTCCTCTTGGGAAAAATGGAAAAAGTAACCGAGCACTACCGGTGCCTTGGATCTCCGAATGGCTGCAGCCAGAATACTGTCGTTGTCCGCTTGTGCACGCGCTTCCTCCAGAAACCTTTCAAGCTTTGGGGCTCTCAAGCCGAGGCTGCGAGTTTCCTGTTGTATGGACTCGATGAACTTGAGATTGTTGTTTTCGTCAGGCTCAGAGAAGACAATATCCAATGCAATTACCCTGGCACCCTCCTCCGAAAGACGGGTAATTAACTCTGCGATTTTGGCCCGTGGCCACGGCCACTTGCCGATTTCGTCAAGGCTCTTTTCGTCAATTGTTGCCAGCACTGCAAAAGGACCGGCGGGTTCCTTCCCCCGGGTGAGGAACCGAACATCCAGAGACCTCCGCTCGATACGATCGAGAAAAGGATTTTCTGCCATATAGAAAAAACCCACCAAGCCCGTGAGAAAAAGGCTGAGCAAAAGTATATGTGTCCAACTATGTCTTTTCATCCGCTATTCTTATATTTCTATGAGTAGAGAAACATAATTCTGATCATCTTTCTCATAGCACCTATAACCAATAACATATAACTGATAACACATAATTGAGTTTTGCCTTAATTATGTACTAGTTGGGATACTGGTACCAGCTCAACCCCCTTCCGAGACAGTTTGGGAATCTCTTGTCTGAGTACCTCGAGGGTAACCTCATGGGGATGGGCTATGCCAATGGCTCCACCTCTGAGATGTGCCAGCTCAGTGAGTCGGTTCAACTGAGCGCGGATGGCTCGGGGATTTTGAATATTGTCCAAGAAAACATTTCGCTCAGCTGAGGGGACATGAAGTTCTTGCGCCACTGTATATGCTTTTGT
>JAUWKY010000074.1 GCA_030613915.1 Syntrophobacterales bacterium | reverse complement strand
GGTGTAGATCTCATTCTTACACTTAAAAAAAAAAAATAAAAAAAGCATCAATACGGGCCATAACTCAACTCCGGTTCTGAAGGTGGAAGCAGAAGTCCTCCACACTCCTCAGCCAGATGGTGGACTTTCAGTTCCGCTGTTTGTCGCACAATAAGGATGGTTTTCTAAGCAACAGTTCAGTCAGAAGGGTAATGCAAAAGGCGGGCCAGACGGGTCCTGTCATTTCAACTGTACTCCCTCTCGCTGTGCCAACCTTGCTGCTCACTGAGGCCCAGACAGCTGGCATGCATGTTCTCAAGCGCGGGGAAGGGCCTAGCTGTGTTAGATTAGCAGATCGCGCTCCAAGTTCCACTGCACCCAGTCGTTCAAATCCTCCTCCATGCTGAACGTCCGCGGCTTAGAAGGAATCCCTTCGGCACTTACCGTAATCTGCTGCATCGCCTCCACAATGCGAATCCATTCCTCCACGGTCACCCGGTGGGGTCCGGGAACCCGTGTTGGACCTGGAACCCTCTGTATCTGGCTTCCCGGCTCCCCCGGAGCAGGAATCCTTTGTGGTTTACGCACCGCCACCTTGCCACGATACACTCTGATCATGGCAGACCTGTCTGCAAGCAAATTCAAGCGAAAGACCGTTCCACGCACTCCCACGATGGCATTGTCTGTTTCCACCTGAACGCCTCTGCTGCTGCCGAAAACATCCTGGATGTTTGCCCACGTCTTACCCAGCGCCAGGCTGAAGCGAACGTTGCGCTTCGACTGCGCCGGATTATATTCAGCCTTAACCAGCCGAACATCGCTGTCTTCATCGAAACGAATAATACTCCGATCTGGAAGCTGGAGTTCCAAACGACCACCTTTCATGGTCATGATCCGTTCTCCAGCTTGGACAAAAGTGCCAAGCGGCAGTGCACTCCACGACGCTTCTGCTGCGGTCTGCCGCCGCACTTCACCTTGAACGAAAGTTACCCGAGCTCGTTCACCCTCTATGGGAAAAACGAAGGATTCCTGAGCCAGAATAGCTGGGCACAAGCCAAGCAGCATCACCGCAAGCAGCAGGATGCACCAGAACGTATGGGATGTGGTTGGTAGCCACCTCAGTCCAAAATTACTCATGCCAAACCCGTTCTTCGTTGGTTTAAAAGAGGAGTCGGTTGTAAGTCACTCCACTGATAGAGGGATAAAGTGTGTAAAGGAAATTGCAAGCAGTTTTGCTCATTCAATGCAGAATATTCATTTATCCTGAATGGTCCGGTGGCTCGACTGAGGCTCGCTTGGAGTCCTCAGTCGGAACCCTGACCAAGTCAGAATGAGCTGCCGGTTGATCCCTTGCAGCGGAGGACCACGGGAAAATCCCCGAGCTTTCAGAAAACCCTGAGTTGCTCTTTTAGTTCCCGTATTGCCAGCAAGGCGTCGGCACCTGAGACAGTTGCCATGGGCCGGAATTCTCCGGTACGCTTGTCAGCCACCGTCATTATGTTGCGAGTGGTACATACCATGACAGCATTGAAATAGGGCAGGTCGGCACGCAAGTCAGGAAACGGAGAGGTACTGCCTATGAATTTGGTGGCTAACTTGTCATCGCGGGTGGCCTTGAGCAGAATATCCTCCAGCATCATGGCATAAGCGGCACGGCTGATCTGCTCATCGGGTCGAAATGTATGGTTAGGGAAAGGCTCTAGGCCACGAACGCCTATGCGAATGACAGTATCAATGTCATGACGCAGCACATGGTCGACAATATCAGTTGCCGGCGCCATCTTTACCATGGTTTCAGTCTCCATTTCCAAACCGGACTTTGGCGCCTTAAATGAGGTATCAAAAGTCTTAATGCTTAACTTCTCGTAGATTACCTCCAGCTTGAGTTCCTCGACGAAAAGTGCAGCCACATCGGCACGGGTAATGGCTTCAACCAGGGCGATCTGCTTGCCCACGGTCGTACCAGGTTGAGCTCTCTGAATTTTTTGTACCAGTTCCCAGGACCGATTGGCCTCTGCCGTGTACTCGGTATCCAAATCGAGAACTTTACGGTACATGGAGGCGGCTTCAGAGAACTTGTAAGCCTGCTTGTACGCCTCACCCATAAAGTAGTACGGCGCTGGTGCTTGGTCATCAGCGAGAACTGCGTAATCGAAGTTCTGTTTCGCATCTTCTAGCCAACCTTTCGGCTTGGTCATGGTGAAAACGCGAATATAGCCTACGCGGGCGAAAACCTTTTGCTCCTTCCCTTTGGCGTATTTCTTGCCGCTCTTAAGACTGTCGAAGGCCTTGTCGAGCAACCTCTCTTTTTCTTGTATGTCCTGAACCTTGACATATCTGGCGGCCTGAACCAGTCCCATCCCCACGTGCGCAGGGCCGTATTTGGGAGCTAACTCAAGGGCTAAAGTGAATTCTCTCTGGGCCTCGTCGAGGTCCCCTTTTTCAAAAGATCTCATGCCATTGTTGGTGTGATGTTCAGGAGTGTCCATTACGCTTTCGGGCGCTCTCACCTTGGCGCAACCGACAAACAATGCCACTGAAAAAACCAGGAGGGCTGTCAATGTCCATAGTCTCAAAAAGGTATGGCTCTTCATCTCCATATCCTCCCCGCAACCCAGTTCCAGTGGGTTGCTGCCAGTTTTCTCCTCAGGCACGATTCTTTGCTCAGCCCGAAAAAACCATGCCACGCGTGTCTATTTAGCTCGGGAATCAATCGTCCCTGGAGCTTAATCCAGCACAACCATGACCCGGCACTTCTGCAGGAAGCTCAAGTTCTCCGCAGCGCTCGTTAACTTGGCGGCATCACTGTCAGAGATAACCACATCAACTTTAGCCGCGCCGGACGTCCGCAGTGCTTTAATGGTCACAGGTCTGTCTGTCACCCTGCTGTTTACTTGGGCGGCACTCAGGTCTTTGGCATAGCCTACCATGCCTTGCTGTACCGCGAATTCTCTATTCACCATGGCAGAGCCATAGATTTCCTTGCCACTCTCATCCACGATCTTCGGTGCCATGGCCGGACGTGCGCCCAGGCCGCGGGCATCTATCACCATCCCAGTGTAGACCTGTGAGGCAGGCATCTCTGTGCCCGGTGGCGGCAGCGGGAATACCGTTCCCACCGGTGGCGGGGGCAGGATAACGTTGGCAAACTCGCCGCCCAGGCTCATTACCATTGTCACTTCCACAGAACCGTCACTCATATAGGCAGTATCGATTACCTGGGCATTCCGGACAACACCCTGAACTGAGGTGCGAATAATGTCACTTCTAACGGTGAAGTCCTTTACCAGGGTCATGGAGTCCACCTGGACACCCTGGCTGATCTCCAAGAGGTTTCGGCGAGCAACCGTAATAGCAGCTCGTCTGGCCATCGCCCTGGCCTGGGCCATGTTGGCAGGTTTGCTCGGCGGGGCGCCAATTCCCACCGCGACAACCTTTCCTGTACTCCAATTGATGCTGCCCTGGTCAAACTGTTGGACCACCTCACCCTGAGCCCAGACCATGGCACCTACCATGAGAACTGCCGACACAAACACGACTATGGTAAACGCTACAGTTCTTCTCATGCTATCCTCCTCCGCCTTTTCTCCGGGCCGGTTTGCTTGACCCAAGCCACGTCAGAAAGTTCAGCATGGAAATAGGCAAAAGGCCCGGTTTTCAGACCAGGCCCCCTTTTCCCAACATTCTTGCTTAGTTCTTGGCGGGCAGCTCAGTGCCACGCTGTCCCACCGATTCTCACCTCACGCCGTTCCATGTTGATGTATTAGTGCTTTATACCTTCTTCAGCCCCGATTTGTCAAACAATCAGTACACTGCCCCAGGTGCTCAATGTTTTGAGCGGTCTTGACAGCAAACATGCATACGTTTTGACTTTTATTTCCTGCTCTGTCGTTTCCCACCTCATCCCTTAACGAATAGCTGCTCAAGCTTTATCATGAATTTTTTTGTCATTGACAGGTTAGAAACTGTTTTGTTATGATTACTAAATATTTTGAATCCTTAGATAAGATTGACTCTCTCTTGATCCCGAGTTCTCGAAGGTTTCTTCTCCACTCTTGTTGCTTAGGCCAAACCCAATCAAAAACCATTCAACGATTTGGATAGAAATCATGCGTTACTCTCACCTATTTTTGCTCCTCGTCTTTCTTGTTGGTCTCGTCCCTCAAATTGCAAATAGCCAGTCCACTACCGTAGAGAGCCAAGGAGTGGCGGCCATCGTTCGGGGTAACCGGGATATTTCTCGTGACAAGGCCATTGAAGATGCCCTCCGTAATGCTGTGGAACAGGCTACAGGTACTCTTATTGAGAATGAAACTCTGGTTGAAAATTACCAACTGCTTTCTGACAAGATATATTCGCAGTCCAGGGGATACGTTCAAACCTATGAAGTGCTTGACGAGAAGGTGGACCAGGGTCTTTACCGAGTCACCATCCAAGCAGTCGTGGCGAGCGGTGAACTCAAGAATGATCTGCGCGGCCTCAAAGTCCTAATGCGCCAAGTACGAAAGCCACGGGTTATGGTCCTTTTCGAAGAATCCATGTCTGAGGGAGTCAAAAGCGGGAGATTGGCCGAAGATGCCATCTCAAAAGTGCTTCTTGACAACGGCTTCAAACTGGTGGATGCCGACACTGTCCGCCGCAATCTAGGTCAGAACAAAGTACAGGGACTGCTGGCAGGAGATGGTCGAGTTGCCGCGGTAATCAGTGACAAATATGGAGCGGAAATGCTTCTTTTGGGCACTGCCCAGGCTGTCACCAACCAGGTGACCATTGGGGATATTAAGATAAACAGTAACCAGGCTGTAATCAGCGCCAAACTAGTCAGAGCCGACACCGGTGAGGTCAAGGTATCCGAAACTCGTCAAGCCGCCAAGCCCCACGTAAATAGTCTTTCCGGTATTCAAATGGCCATAAGTGAGGCCAGCGAGTTATTGGCCAACGCTATGATAGATAAGATCATCCAGATTTTCCATGAAGAGGTCTACAACATAGCCAATGTTAATCTTACTATCTTCGGTTTGCAGGGATACGGCCATCTTCAGGAGGTTATTCAGCTCATTTCAGACAACGTTAGAGGAATTAAAGAGATCTACCAGCGAAACTACACCATGGGAACAGCCGAATTGGAAGTGGAACTAACCGGCAGCACCCAATCCCTGGCCGCGGATCTCACCACCAGAAAGTTTGGCAACTACAAATTCGATATCAAAGAGTCAACCCATAACCAGCTTCAGGTTTATATCACTCCGACCAATCGCTGATTTCTGCCATTGGAAAGGGTAGGCTTTGGGCTGGTGGCAATCAGGGAGGCTACCTATGCGTTATGCAAAATGCCTTCGACACTTGGCATTGTTGACAACAGTCATTTTCATAGTGACCTGCGCCGCTGGCAAAGATAGCTACCGTCAAGGAGAGGAACTGAGTCAAATGGGCAACTGGGAAGGCGCTATAGCCTTTTACAAAGATGCCCTTGCCCAAGAGCCTAACAGTAAGACATACCAGGAGGCTTTGACAAAAGCGCAACAGGAAGCAGCCAAAAAATATTATCAGCGGGCCGTAAATAATTGGAGTAACGCCGCTGTGAAAGATTACCAGGCAGTATCAACAACCATGGCGTATCTGGATAAGGCCATGGCCCTTGATTCACAAAATCCAGACATTCTCGAGCTTCACCGCCAACTCAAGGCAAAAGAACAAGAACTAACCCAACAGGCCAAAACATCTTACGCCACGGGGGTTACAGCTCTCAACAATGAACAGTGGCTGAAAGCGGTCACCAACTTTCGCAAGGTTAATGAGATCTACACCAATTATGAAGACACCGAGGACAAACTGGCCAGGGCCACGGCTGCAGGAAGTGACGAATATTACAAAGAGGGCATCGCTGCGGTGCAGAGCGAAGACTGGAAGGGTGCCTTGGCCGCTTTCGGCAAAGTCATGGTCATTGACCCCACCTACAAGAACACCCGGTTACTCATCGAAGAAGTCAAGAAAAATGATAATCCTCAATACTTTCTCGGCCGCGCCGCAGAGATGGCAAGTGCCAACGAATGGGACCGGGCTATAACCTTTTACCAGACAGCGCTTTCATATCTTCCAGGTGACCTGAATATCCAGACCGAAGTCACCAAGGCTAAACTGCGAGCCGGCAGGTATTACTTTGGTTTAGCCAACCAACACGCCAAGGAAAATCGTCTCTACCGAGCCAACAAGGAGTACCAGAAGGCTATTAACTACTCGCCTTCCGTGCGCAACAGTTTCTTTTATAAGGAAGCCTTGGAAAGTTATACCAAGAAGGTCCTGCAGCGGGCCTCACGGTACTCGGGGAAAAGCAGTTTTGGCAACAGTCTCGCTTGGTACTGGCAGTTGATCGAAATCAATCCTCAATACCCTGAGCTTTTCTATAAGATTCAGGAGACCGAAGACGTCATAAAGGGTCGGCTGAAGAGGGCCATTGCCATATTTGATTTTGCCAGCCCATCATATGACCCTGATGCCGGGACAAACGCTTCCTCTAATCTGATCACCTTTCTTTTTAACAATTCCAGTGGGGATATTCGGATTTTAGAACGCCAGGATCTCCAATCAATTCTAAAAGAAATGAATTTGGAGCAGGCGGGCATCGTCGGCGATATGGAGGCTGCACGTCAGGTGGGGCGCATGACCGGCATTGACATCTTCATTATGGGAAATGTCCTGCTCTACAAAACTGAGAAGGACGAGACCAAAGGGAGTAAGATCGCCAAGATTCCAACGGGCACCAAAGTCCAAGATAACTCGCAGTATCTCATTTGGAAGGCCAAGCATCCTAAACCCACGCGAGAGCAACTGGTAGCAGCCCCTCCGGCAGTGGTGGAGGTGCCTGAATATCATTATGAAAACTACACTGTGGGCCGCAACAAGATGCGAGCTGCCGTCCATATTTATTATAAAATCATCGATGCCAAGAAAGGGGAGATTATTGCGACAGATACTCTCAAGCGTAACGTGGAGGTAACGGATGAGTGGAATGACGGTATCCCCGAGGCCAACATTCCTTATAACCCACTGGAGTTGCCCACCGAAAGCCAGATTCTTGAACAGGTCACTGCAGAAGTAGTCCGTGATCTGGCCCTGGTAGTTCTCAAACCATTTCAGAGTCTGCAAACCACCTATTTTGACGAAGCGGAAATCCTCAAGCAACGCCGCCGCTATGAAGAGGCCATCGAGAAATACATTGATTCCATTTATGATGAGCGCATCAAGGGCATTGAAAGCCCTATCAGCAAGAAATCTATGGAGGTCATAGACCAGCTTATAAGTGAATTCTGAGCAGTTACTGCATTACTCCCGATCCTCGTAGACTAGTTCCTTTAAAAATATATCACAGCCACCTCCTCCGAATCTGCATTCTTGTGGAGTACCGGCCTATGGAGATGTTCCGCCAGCGAGGAATAGGTGTTCTCTTCGCAATTGCTGCATTAGCAATTTTGGTCTTTCCCACAATCTCCCCGGGGAACGCTCAGCCGTTGCCGCGGAGTAAATCGCAGCCCTCAGGTTCGCTCCGCCACTCTCCGCTACCTTCCCCACCTCATTATGCCCAGGCTGACAGACAACTCAGGATAGCAGTTTTTACCTTTAACATTCTCAACCTGGGAGCTGCCGGCTATGATGCCACCATCTCTAACTTTTTCATGACCCTACTGGACCAGCACCGGGTTCTAGAGGTCATGAACCGGAAGGAATTGGAAGATAGCCTGCGGCGTGCTGGGCTGCAGCAAAGCGAAAACGTTTCTCTAGTGCAGACAATAGGGATTCGCTTGGGCCTGGATGGAATCATTTTCGGCAACGTGAAAAAAGTTGGAAGCTCAATTGAGTTCGAAGTGAAATTCGTGGAAGTATCCCAAGGTAAAACTCTGCTCCACCGTAAAGAAAAAGTGTTCGGTCGTGTGGCCTTGCGGCAAAAAGTGGAAGAAATAACCGGAGAAATTGCCCAGATCGCGACTCAGTATCAACCGGCGTCAATTGTTGTCCAGGAGGAAGTTTCTCCTTATCCGGCACAACTTACAGGCCTCCAAGCCCGGGGTGGTTCCCAAAAGGTTGTCCTTAGCTGGAATCCCAATACCGAATCTAATCTTCGCGGCTACAAGGTTTTCAGGGGGATCACTCCCATGGGGCCGTTTGCTAAGGTTGCCAGTGTTAAGGAAAACAATTTTACCGATGGTGATTTGGAAAACAACCGAACCTATTACTACAAAGTGCAGGTTTTCAATGAGCAGGGCAAAGAGAGCCCGACATCAGCTGTGATAGCAGCTGAGACTGCTCCAAGTCCATTCAGCCCTATAATTATTGATGCCACCCCACGTATAGGAGGTATCAAAATCTGCTGGACCACCAACCCCCGCAAGGGCGATGATGGTACGGAGATAAGTGGTTTCAAGATTTACCGGGCCACTGAACCAGGAGGTGAGTACCTGTGGGTGGCCTCCATTTCTACCGAGAGCGATAAAGGAAGCAAGCTCAG
>JAUWKY010000030.1 GCA_030613915.1 Syntrophobacterales bacterium | reverse complement strand
CAGGTCAGTCTTTTCATCTTCACTCAGAAACAGGGAAATAATGGCGAAGAGATTACATTTGTCTGGGTCCTTCGGATCTGCCACGGGGGTGGAATCGGTGACGATTCCACCAATTTTTTTTCGGAGACTTTCCTCTGCCGTAAAGATCTCAATGGTGTTGTCATAAGACTTGCTCATCTTCCTGCCGTCTAATCCCAAAACTGTGGGTATATTCGGATTAATCTCCGCCTCGGGGATGACAAAAGTCTCTCCGAACAAATGATTGAATTTGATGGCGATGTCACGTGCGATCTCAAGGTGCTGCTGTTGATCTTGTCCCACCGGAACTTTTTCCGATTGATAGAGGAGAATATCTGCGGCCATCAATACGGGATAAGAAAGAAGTCCATGATTTGGAGACAACCCTTGAGCTATTTTATCTTTATAGGAGTGGCTCCTGAGCAGAAGCCCCACCGGGGTGACATTGTTGAGTATCCAGGTCAATTCCGCTACCTCCGGCACGTCCGACTGTACCCAGAAAATAGCCTGAGCCGGATCCAGCCCCAGAGCAAGGAAGTCCATAGCGGCATCAACAGTCCCTTTGGCGAGTTGCCTGCCGTCAGTCACTGAAGTCATGGCGTGATAATTGACGATGAAGCAATAAAGCTCGTCCACCTTTTGGTACTCAATCATGGGCTTCATCATGCCGAAGTAGTTACCTATGTGTAGACTGCCTGACGGTTGAATGCCTGAAAGTATGCGCATTATTGCTTGCTCCTTATCCTAATCAAAGTAAGACCCTGCTTTAACCCCATTTGAGAAAATATTCAACCTTTAAATTTACGGGAGTTTCCCCAAAAATTGATAGTTGATGCTTGTCAACTGAGGTTACGAGGTAGTTTGGCCTGATTTTAAAATGAAAATGCTTTGCTGATGTCTCTTCTGTCGTTCCGAGGCTCACGGTCTGGTCACTTCAAGCCCGGCTAGAGCATGCATGAAGATGTGGTGCTTTGCTAAAAGTGACATTGCCCATAAAATGCTGCGAATTGCTCGTTGTGGAGTAGCCTTTCCCAATGCCTGGGTAGCAGATGACATTTTTGGGGTAACTCCAGGGGTTCCTTTCTCTTGCATGTGTTTATCAACTTAGGGTAAACTTTCCCAGGTTCGTCGAAGCAGTTCTTAGGTCCTATACCTGTTTGTTCACTGTCTTCGTTCTGGAAATATTTCCGTTGACCTCGCATACCACTGAAAGGATGAAATGCTATGGCAGAATGTAGAGCTTGTCTGGTCTATTGCATGGATTTTCGCCTTCATGAATCACTCGCAAACTTCTTTGCTGAGCAGAAACTGGACGGGGATGGAGCAGATGTCATTCGGGTAGGTGGAGCCATCAAGAGTCTGGCCCAGCCCAAGGAAGCTAGGGATCGAGAGTTTTTTCTGGAACAACTTAACGTTGCCTACGAACTCCACGGGGTGCGCCAGTTCTATCTCATCAACCACGAGGACTGTGGGGCCTACGGCCTAGAAGACGTCATCGATAGTCCAGAGGAACTTGCCACCCATCGAGAAGATCTCCGTGTTGCCAAAGCTCTGATCCAGGATCGTTTTCCCGACACGGAAATTCTCACCTACTTTATGAGGCTCAGTGGAACAGCAGAGGTTGTCGATTAATTAAAAACAAGCATGGCGCAGAGCGAGAAAACTTTTTCTCGATGCTCTGCGCTACCTGTCCTGAGCTTCTTGTCCTGAGCTCGTCGAAGGAGTCGAAGGATGCTCTTTGCGCCATGCCAGGACGTACACAAAACTATACATCTTGATATCTAATTGTGCACTAAAGTGCTTCGTTACTTGCCTCCCACTGAATGCTGCTCTTACTTCACTATCTATGCTATCGCACCTATAACATATTAGCATTACTTTACTTTTTTCTCCCCACAACATAGCTTCCTTCCTGGAGCTAACCCTTCCACTCATTTTTTCCATGGCATAGCCCTTGCTTGGGAACCAAGTGGTGTAGAAACATGAATCTGTTTGGATGAGGAAAAGATTATGAAAACGCATGGCGCGCTCATCACCTTGCTTACGTTCGTGGTGATAGTCACTCTCTCTCTTACTTGGACTCAGCCAGGCAATCTGCTTTCCCAAGCTTACGCCAAGGAAATTGCTCATACGAGCAAGATAATTGCAGACACTCTCGCTGCTCACAAGCTCACCTGTTTGAGCAGAGACGGCGTGATCAAGACGGTTTTGCTTGATGGCAAATGGATTGAGGTTCGGGAGGTGGAACTCGTTAACCGAACCCTCGTGATCAGAACTGATGTAGGGAACATTAGTCTGGCAGCGGTGGTCAACAACCCTTAACCGGGTTAAGCTTTTTCCTTTCTTTCTGGGGGCGGTCCTTTCTGAGGACCGCCTTTTTTTTTGACCTTTTTTGAAGTACAGTGGCTTTCAATTGCATTGTCCCCTGGAAAGATTCTTCTTTTTTAGTTAAAAAGGCTTTGACAGTTGTTGCACTATTTTTTAGAATTGTTATAATTATCACGAGCTCTAGGCGGTTGCTAAAATGGACTGTTCGTGCTGATTGGGGCCGACTTTGTAAACGGCTACCGATGTTGAGGTTCAGGTTAGCAATCTTAAAGTGAGGAGGACTTTTTACCATGAATGAGTTGCTGGCTCCAGGTGGCAGCCTTGAAATGGTGGCAGAGGTTTTTGCCAGTGGTGCTGATTCTGTCTATGTCGGAGCAAAGGGATTCAGCCGAAGGAAATGCGCCTGGGAATTGGAAGATAGCCAGATCCAAGAGGCAATTAATATTGCTGCCGACTATGGTGGCAAGGTCAGGGTAGCCATCAACACCGCCGTTTCTGAAGAAAAATTCTTCCGCGTCCTCAGCAAGGCTTCCAAGTGGGCTCAATGGGGTGCGGAAGGGGTGATCGCCAAAACCCCAGAACTGATGCGGCTGATCAAACGCGATCACCCTGAGCTCACCATTCACGCCAGTGTTGGCTGTAATATCCGTACCAAGGAAGAAATGGAATACTACCTGGAGGCTGGTGCTACTCAGGTTGTGGCCTCCACTGAAATCAACACCCTGAAAAAGGTGGACCGCTTTAAAAAGGAGGCAGACGAAGTTGGCGTCTTAACCGAAGTACTCATCCATGGCAACCGTTGCATCGGTGGTGTAGGGAACTGCCTGTTCCACGAAATAACCAGTGATTCTTATGTCAAAAAGGTTTACACGGATGAGGACGGCCACGAAATCGTTGAATATCAGGGTTGGCCTGACAAGAGTGGGAGCTGTTACCGTTTCTGCTTGCTGACTGAAGCCCAAAGAGAGAAACTAATGCGGCGTAAAGGCAAGAGCAACAAAGAGATCAATGCCGTGAATGAAAAAATTCGCAGCAATCCCAATGTAGCTTTTGCCATTCAAGGCGAGGAATTTAAGAACTACATTGATCTGGGCCTGCATACCTTGAAAGTCCAGGGCCGCGAGTACCCGATTGCGCTCATTGGCCAGATGATCCGTGACTATCGAATCCTTATCGACGCCCATCTTCAGGGGAGAAACCCTGCTGACCCCGAATTGATCACGGTGGAGGAGAATCTCGAACGACTCGTCAAAGATCGTGATCGAGCCAGGAAGGAAAAGACCAGAGAACTGCACCAGCGCATCAAAGGTCTCTCAGATATGGAGGGCTGAGTAATGTCCAGAGTCTACCTGGTGCGTCACGGCCAGACAGCCTGGAACGTGGGTGAGATCTTTCGCGGCCGGGCAGACATCCCTTTGGATGAGACCGGGAAAGGTGAAGTACACCTGGCTGGAGAGACACTCAAGGACGAAACCCTCCACGCTGTCTACAGCAGCCCCCTCTCCCGCTCCATGGAGACAGCCGAGAATATAGCTAAATTTCATGATATCTCTGTAACGCCCCTCGATGCCATAATCGACATTAGTTACGGAGAATGGGAAGGGCTAGGCAACCAGGAGGTTCAGCAGAAATACCCCGAACTCCATGCCCTTTGGCTTAGTGAACCTCACAAGGTCCTATTTCCCGGAGGTGAGAGTCTTGATGAGGTGCGATCGCGTACTATGGCTGCCCTGGAAGACCTGTTGGTAAAACATCAGGATGAGAATTTTGCTTTAGTTGCGCACCGGGTGCCAAACAAGGTGATCTGTTGTGCCCTGCTGGGGCTGGACAACAGCCACTTCTGGCGTATTCAGCAGGACACCGCCTGCACCAATCTTTTTGTTTACCGGAACGGACAATGGATCATATCCTACCTGAATGACACCTCTTATCTCAAGCCGCTGGGGAGAGAAGCTCTGGCTGACTTTTGATCCATCCCCCACCACAAGAAAGCTTTATAGCCCTCGCAAGCTCCCCTCTGTTTATCACCAGGAGTTTCCCCAAGAATTGACAGCTGATGTTTGTCACCTGAGGTCACAAGGTAACTTGCCCTGATATTGAAATGAAAATGCCTTATCAGGTGTCTCTTCTGTCGTTCCAAAGCTCACGGTCTGGTCACTTCAATCCCGGCTGTGACCGGGGGAAGGCACCCCTTCCCTGTTCCCCGTTCCTGCGGAACGGGGCCAGGGGCTCCCCCAGCCACAGCCGGGGAAGTGGCACAGACCTTCCGCAGTCACTCAGAAGAGACACCAGCAAAGGCATAGGGGTAGGCTGCGAAACAACGAGCATTTGAGCAACCTGCATTGAGGTATCTCAGCCTCGCTAGGGCATGCATGAAGATGTGGTGCTTTGTTAACAGGAACATTGCCATAAAATGCTGTGAATCGCTCGTTGTGGAGTAGCCTTTCCCTGTGTCTGGGTCGCAATTGGCATTTTTGGGTAAACTCCTTTGTTGATCACTCCTTGAAATAATTCGGCCAATTATTATATGATCCTGTGGCTTGGATGTTTCACGAAGCTTGCTGATTGCCCGATCTTTTCAATAGAATCAGTATATTTTGTAGAACTTTTTCAAATCATTGTTGTCTAATCTCGATAAATGGGTACAAAATCGTTGGCTCAACACAGTTCAAGCGTTAAACGTCATGAAGATCAGGTACTCGTTGATCGTTGCCGGCGAGGAGATAGGGAATCTTTTGCCCAGCTGATGCGACTGCATGAGAAAAAAATCTACAATTTCACCTATCGCATGCTGGGAAGTGAAGGGGAAGCTGAAGATTTAACCCAGGATATTTTCATTGCTGCTTTCCGGGGGATACGGAGTTTTCGGGGTGAGGCCAAGTTTTCAACCTGGCTCTATCGCATCGCCCTCAATCAGGCCCGAAATCGCATCAAGTACCTGTCGAGAAGAAATTTTTTTGCCAGACAGACGAGAAGAGCAGATTACGGAACAAACACGGTGTCTGAAAGTCCAGAGGGACTGGCCGATAGTGCTCCTACTCCCGAACAATGGACGATGGCGAAAGACCTGGCCGCCCAAGTGCAGGAATGCCTCAACCAAATACCACCCCAGGCCCGACAGATACTGCTATTGCGGGATATACAGGGTTTTTCCTATGACGAATTGAGTGAAATGCTCTCTTTAAGGCCAGGCACAGTGAAATCACGTCTGCACCGAGCCAGAGCCGCTATGCGGGACTGCCTCTCAGAAAAGCTAGAGTAGCCAATGAACTGCGGGAAGTATCAATCACAATTCAACGATTATCTGGACGGCGACCTGTCGCTGAGAGAGCGCGAAAAACTACAGCACCACCTCAAAGAATGTCTGCCCTGTTATCGCAAGTGGAGTTCCTTGCAGAAAACCCAAGAAATCCTACACCAACTGCCGACCCTCGATCCTCCAGAACATCTCAGTGCCGTGGTAATGGCAAGGTTGAAAAATCGTCGTCTCCGTCAGCCTCTTTGGTTCTCTGCCAACCTCCCCCGCTGGCTTCCCATGGGGGTGGGTGCAGCTTTACTGTTACTTATCTCTGTTGTCCTCTGGCAGGTGATGCCGTCTCAGTACCCTTGGCAATCACTTTTCCCCAGCTCCCGGAAAAATGTAGCGACTACCACCCGCCCTGCTGAGCCGTCCCAAGAAACCTTTACAATAAGGAAGGGAGCTCCAGGTTCCTCTGTTCCAGTTATGGTCCTGAGGGTCAAGGACTTCTCCAGGGCAGATCAACAACTGCAGTCAATGCTGCGTTCGTTTACTAGGCCACCGCTGCCGGAAAGAGAGTCGAGCCGCTCCCCCCATGCCAAATCAGCTCGTTTATTCCAGCTCCAGGTTCCTGGCCAACGTTTGCCCCATCTGCTCCGGGAATTGCACAAGATTGGCCACCTCGACCAAAGCCAAGTGGAGAGCCAGAAATTGGCCAATCCTGGTCAGCAAAAACAGGTCTCCATTTCCATTCGTATAGTGGTGGTGAGCAACGGCTCTGATGTGGAGATACGTCAACTACGGGAAGGAAGGTGAAAGAAGGGATTGCTCACTCAATACGCTTCCAGCGTGTGCCTTCTGGGGTATCGACAACCTTAACCCCTCTCTCCAAAAGTTCCTGACGCAACCGATCAGCCTCGTCCCAACTCTTGTTGCGTCTGGCTTCAGCTCTGGTTTCCAGGAGTCGGCAGGTATCTTCATCCAGCTCAAGCTCTAGGCATTGCAAGACATTCAATACAGAATCAAGCCGTTCCATAGCCGCAAGAGCTGTTTTCTTTTGACTTTCGCTTATACGGCCATCAGATAGATACGGATTGAGTTTACGGATAAAACCGAAAACTGCCGCCAGTGCCGATGAGACGTTCAGATCGTCCCCCATGGCCTGATCAAAAGTCTGCTCAACTTCATAGACGAACTGGTCGACCTCCTCGGCAGCCTCGCCTGTAACCACATGTTGTAGCCGCTGACTGAATTCATCCAGCCGCTCCAAACCCCGAGCAGCCTCCTGTAAGCGATCCTCGTCGGAATGCAAAGGTTTGCGGTAATGGGTAGCCAGCAACCAATAGCGAATCTGTCTGCCGCTGTAGCCGCCATGTAACAATTGCTGCACCGTCACCCTGCCCTCTCCCTCTCTGGACATCTTTTTGCCGTCCATCAGCACCCGTTCGCAATGGATATAGTAGTTTGCGAGCTGTTTGCCGGTCGCGGCCTGGGCAATGGCAATCTCGTTTTCATTGTGGGGGAATAAAAAGTCCAAGCTGCTGACATGGATGTCTATGGTCTCCCCCAGCTGTTTCATGGCTAAGGCTACTGTCTCAAGGTGTAGAGATGGCAGCACATTTCCCCAGGAAGTTTTCAGATAGATCCCACGCTTCAACTCTGCCAGGGTGGCGCGTCTGAGTAAGGTAAAGTCCCGGGGATTCAGCTTCTCATACGCTTCAAGATCAACCGTCTTCCCGAGTCTGATTTTCTGCAGATCCACTCGAGATAGTCTACCGTAGTCCGAAAATTTTGAGATGTCAAAATAAATAGACCGCAATTTCTCGTAGGCAAAACCCTTTTCCATCAGGCTTTTGCTGATGTCCAAGATATCGTCAACATGGTCGCTGGTGCGCGCATAGTAAGTGGCCGGCTGTACTCCCAGGACACTCAGATCCCGGCGACAAATCTCCATGTATCTCTTGGCATTAGCGTCAAGATCAGAATTGGCTCGAGCAGGGTCCAGTAGGGCCTTTTCCCCCATATCGGTAATATTGACCACCTGGTTTACCTCAAAACCCTTGTATTCCAGATACCGCCGCAGGAGATCAGCTACCACAGAGCGGCGACTCTCTGTCATATCGAGGGATTCGCCCACAGACGGCCCGGTGGTAAAAAGGGAGACCTTGCCTTCCGAGATGGGTTTGAAGTCTTCTTTCTGGTGGGAAAACGTATTGTAAAAGCGGAAATCAGGTTCCATTAAGGTGGTAAACAAGTTAGTGCTCAGATAGCGTTCACCGCCATCGGGGAGAATTGCCACAATGGTTCCTCGCGTCAGATCGCTGGCTATCCGAAACGCCGCCGCCATGGCTGCCCCTGCGCTCATTCCCACAAAAAGACCCTCTTCTCTAGCCAATCTCCTCGCAGTCTCGAAGGCCTCCGCGTCCTCGATATGGACGATCTCATCCATGATTTCTTTGTCGAATATGCCCGGCACGTAGGACTCCTTCATATTTTTGAGACCTTGAATTTTATGCCCCATATAGGGTTCTACGGCAATGGTCCGGACATTTTTCTCATATTCCTTCAAGCGTCTGGTGACACCGATAGCAGTGCCGGTTGTCCCTAAAGTCATTATGACATGAGTCACTTTGCCTTCGGTTTGCTCCCAGATTTCTGGGGCGGTGGTATAATAATGTGCTTTCCAATTGTCTTCATTGTTGAATTGATCAGGCATGTAATAGCGATCAGGAAACCTACGGACTAATTCGTAGACCTTCTCTATAGCACCATCCGTACCCAGAGCTCCGGAAGTCAGCAGGATTTCGGCCCCCAGGGCTTTCAGTATCTTCTGGCGCTCCTGGCTGGCGGTTTCGGGCATCGCCAGAGAGATACGATAACCCTTCACTGCAGCAACCATTGCCATACCAATGCCGGTATTGCCGCTGGTGGCCTCGATTATGGTCTTCTCGGGAGTCAGTTCGCCTCGCTGTTCGGCTTCCTCTATCATCTGAAGGGCAATGCGGTCTTTGACTGAACCGCCGGGATTTTGAGACTCCAGCTTAGCGTAAATATCAACGTTGGGATTGGGATTGAGGCGGCTGACGAGAATCAAAGGGGTGTTGCCGATCAACTGCAGGATATTATCATAGACATTCCTCATGGTTCATTCCCGTGAAGAAACCCTTTGTTTTGCTCGGCTAGAGGAAATGCGATTTGTGCTGAAGCTTTTGAATGTGGAAAAAACATACTAAATAACTGAAATACTAGCAACAATAAATGATCTATCCAATGCGGCTATCAGCAAGACAAGCCTTGTGCCAAAGCCTCAGCAGGAGTAGGGCTTCGGTCCGATAGCTTTTTCCACCTTTTTCCCGGGAAGTTGGTGGGCCACCTTCCCTTGCGTCTCGTAAGTGTTTATTATAGCCTTTGACGGCTTCGTAAAAAGTCCATCTGTCCCGCCCCGGCGGGATTGCGCTTCATCTTTAGTCATTGCGGCGTACCTGTAAGTACGCCTCATTCCTAAAGCTTCGCGCGCCTTGCATCTGGTGCTTTTTACTGTGCCGTCTCATTAATGACTTTTTAAGAGATCATCAGCTTTTGACAGTGGACAGAAAACAAGGAGATTCTTTTCTCATGCTGATGAATCGGAAAATTTTCGCCTTAGATTTGTCTGTGGGAGCTACCTCGGCCTACATTCTCATCTGTACCCTAGCCGAAAGCGGTACGCCGGTTACCATTGAGTCGGCGGGTTCATTCTGGAATGAAAGTCCGGAGGCTCTAACGAGGGCCTTAGAAGAACTCAACCGCCACCGTGTAATCTATGAAACACTTGACTCCAACCAAATGCGCCAATACCTTCTCAATCCTCCTGACCGCTGGGAGACACCCACTGAGTCAAATTGTAAATAGTAAGCGGTGAGCAGTAAGCAGTCAATAATTCAGCTATTTTACTAATTCTCCAATTTTCTAATTATCTAATTATCTACTAAATCTGTGCTGCCTTCTCTTTCAATCCAAGTTCCCGAGCGATTTCCCTGGCGGTTTCTTCCACAAAAGTGTTGAACTCATCTGGAGGCAAGGGCTTTCCGGGTGCGGGCAGTCTTGTCACTCCTGGAGCCTCAACCAGTGCGGGGAAGTTTCTCAACTCAGGCTTGGGCACTATCTCATACGCTGCGTCCAGATCATCGGCAAAGTAGCTTTCCTGAAATCCAGCAAATTTGAGTGCGTGCGCGGTAGCATTCAGCACCGCAACCTCCTCTGCGGAGACAACCCCTTCCTCCCTGGCCCGCAGCAAGCCTGCCAAACATTCACCACCCTGAGTACAGGCAATGTGTCCATTTCGGTTGGCAATGAGCTGGCAGTCCATAATTTCCTGTTCGCTTACCTGGACTACAAAAACCCCAGGGCTGCTTGCAGCCTGTTCGTACGCTTCAACCAACCTCACAACCCGAGGCATGGACACAGGATTGCCGATCATTGCCGCCTGGGCCACACTGGGCCGTACGGTTACGGGGCGAAATACCCGCTTGCTCGGAGCCGATTCTCGGTAGTAACGGTATACCGGATCGGCATGTTCTGACTGCACCCCGACAATCTTGGGTAGAGTTTCGATCACTCCTAGATCCAGCAGTTTCAGAAATCCCCCCATAATCGCAGTAATATTGCCAGCATTACCGATGGGAACCACCACCACCTTTTTCTCCAGCTCATAATCAAAGCTCTGTGCCACCTCAAAGGAGTAGGACTCTTGCCCTTGAATGCGCCAGGCGTTTTTTGAATTCAGCAATGCTACATTGTAGTTCTCTGCAAGATGTTCTACCACTTTCATACAGTCATCAAATACTCCTGGAATCTCGAATACCCGGGCACCACTTCCCAGGGGCTGCGACATTTGCTGTGGTGTGACCTTCTTGTGCGGCAGCAGTACTGCTGACTTGACGGTCTTACTCATGTAAGCAGAGTACAGGGCTGCGGCAGCCGAGGTATCTCCCGTGGAAGCACATATTGAGAGCACCTCGGTCAACCCTTGACTGCGAACCAGGTAATTCAAGTAACTTAAAGCGCAGGCCATACCTCGATCTTTGAAGGAGGCACTCGGGTTCTGCCCGTCGTTCTTGAAATAAAAATCCAAGCCAACCCACTCCTGCAGTACATCATTAGCCTGAACAACAGGTGTGTGACCCTCTCCCAAGTATATGATGTCTTCCAGCGGTATGACCGGAGCGATCAGTTCGTGAAACAGAAATATTCCCTTCAGAGCAGGGTGGTTCAGCATTCTCCGGTGGTCAAAAAGCCGCCGCCAGAATGAACCGCTGTACTGTTTCAGACGTTCCCTCTCACGATCTTCAATCAACAAGACGCTCTTGCACTTGAGACAGGTGTAAAGCAACGATTCAATGGAGAAGACCTCCTCGCACTGTAGGCATCTATAGATCAGATCACCACTAGGTTGAGGAAAAAGGTGGGGTCGAATCTCATCGGAAAAGTCAGAAGCCCTCATTGTTGTCTCCGTGATTTTGTGTAAGTATACCCAATGCACTCGAGGTAGATCAAAAAACTATTCTGAGGCACCCTTTCTGTCAAGCGCATTTCAATTATTGCTTTTGTCTTGAACTATCACCAATAAACACACTATACTGAGCG
>JAUWKY010000068.1 GCA_030613915.1 Syntrophobacterales bacterium | reverse complement strand
ACCGGCGAATGTTGCTTTCTCGAGTTTGTTTTTGGAGACACTTGACCGGGTCTCCGCACCACTTGCATATGTAGTGCTGAGAAGGCCCAGTGCCAGGAACCCTATTAAATATATGATGCTGAGTTTGTACATGAACAACTTCCTTTCTATCCAAAATGTCATTTGTTCCATTAATGATAATCACTAATCTCTCCATGTTCCAGCCCGGATGTCAGGTGTCGGGTGCTATTCAGGTACCAGGTGTCAGGTGTCAGTAAGAAAAACAAAAAACTTAAACCTGTTGGAGCGAAGCGGAAATCCCGTCTGAAGCGAAGCTGCAGCGGGGAACACTGCTTGCCGCGCCGAAGCCCTTGAGGCGAAGGCGGGAACACTGAAACCTGAAACCCACAATTAAAGGGAGATTCATTTGAGGTGGACGTTCAGCAAACGAAAGAAAAAATGAGTCCTGGGTTATTGGAGATCACGCCTGACTGATTTGGGCAAAGAAACGGTAAAAACCATATGATCTATTTCTGACGCATAGGAGAGAAGACCTCCCATATTCCTCAGGAGACGGTAGCAGAGCGGCAGGCCGATGCTCTCGCCGCCTTCAGCGAAGGGCATAAAAAGAAGTTCAGGATGCTTGACTGCCGGTTCGGAGGATGGATTCTTGAACTCAATGTAGAGGTCTTGCTCACTTTCAAAGGTCCTGATGGATAAAACGCCACCATTGTCCATAGCCTCGGCCGCATTGAGAATGAGATTGACAAAAATCTGGGTCAGTATGTCCGGGTCGGTGTAGACGTCCGACAGATCTGGATTGAGATTCAGTTGGCACCTGAGCCCTCTGATTTCGGTTTCAGGTGAGAGCAAGCCTACAGAGTCAGTAATAATGCTGTTGACAGAACATTCCTGAGGGTGGATTTCTACGGGGTGTAGATAGTTCCGTATCCTTGACAGTATTTTCTCCAAGCGTTGGGACTGCTGCAGGATAACGTCACACTCGGTCATATCCGGAAACTTCTTTTGAAGGCGTCGGGCAAAGCCGCCCAAGGAGACGAGTGGATTGCGAATTTCATGGGCTACTTCAGCAGCAATGGCTCCCAGAGTATTGAGCTTTTCTCTTTGGACAATGGCTTTTTGCAGTTGTTTTCGTTCGGTAACATCGAAGAAAACTCCGCTCACATATTCAATCTCCCCGTCCTTATCGCAAACTATCTGACCCCTTTCCTGTATCCAGAGAATTTCTCCACCTTTTGTTTCAATTCTGTATTCCCTTACATAGGACTTGTTCGTTTTTAATGCTTGAATAAAAGCCTTCTTGGCAGTTTCAAGGTCGCTTCCTATTATGACCTCAGACCACTTCTTTTTCCGAGAGTTGAACTCTTCCATGGAGTAGCCTGTAAGCGACCTTACTTTTTCATCCATAAAGTCCACAGACCAGTCCTTGTATCCCCTGTAAACAATACTGGGCATGTTATTTATGAGAAGTCGGTACCTGGTTTCGCTTTCCCTAAGTTCTTGCTCAATCCTTTTGCGATCTTCTATCTCGCGTTTAAGCTGCTCGTTTGTCTGCAACAGTTCGGCAGTACGCTCTTGCACCCGTAACTCTAGTTCGGCGTGAGCTTTTTGCAGCGCCTCTTCCGCCCGCTTGCGGTCGGTAATATCTGTGAGGACCCCCAGACTGCCCGTTAACTGTCCATTTGCATCGTAAAAGCCCTTGGGAGATATCAGAGTGTAGACCCTTTGACCGTCTTTTGCTCTCCAGTCGATTTCATAACTTCTTGCTTCGCCCCTTTGACGTCTGGCCACCTGGTCTTGCATGAAGTCTTTGTAATCCTCATGGACAAGTTCCACGATATGACGGCCTAGCATCTCCTCCCGAGAATATCCCAACATCTCGCAAAGTCTTTCATTGACAAAGGTAAATACGTAGTCCTGGTCCGCCATCGCCAACCCCTCGTTCATGGTCTCCACAAGGTGGCGATAGCGTTCCTCACTTTCCCGAAGTGTCTCCTCAGCTATCTTACGATTGGTGATGTCGCGAAGCAGACCGTCGTAAGAAACGAGATTTCCCTGCCCATCGCTCGTGGGAACCAGACTGTTACTTACCCATCTAATCTGGCCATCCTTTCTTATAATGCGATGTTCTATCGGTTCCGGGTCATGTCCCGACAAAGCTTCCGAAGCCTGCGCTCGGATAATATCCTGATCTTCTGCGGGTACCATTCGGATCCAGAGGAAGGGATCTGCGTTAAATTCCTCCGCAGTGTAGCCCGTCACAGCCTCACAGGTTGGCCCATGATGAGTTTCCGCAGGATGACCGTCTGCTACCTTCACCGTAAATATGTAATCCGTTATGGCCTCGGTAATCCTCCGATATCTTTTCTCACTCTCACTCAGCGCTGCCGCTACCCCTTTGCTGTCGGTTTCCAATTGGGTGTGACGTTGACGTAGTCTGTCCAATTCACCGATGAGTTGTTTCTTGGACTTATTTTCGTCTTTCATCTCTGCACCTTACAAATAAAGTGTACTTCCAAGATGTTAGCTTAGCCAGCGTCCGCATCTGCTTGGCTAGGCCGGCTTCGCTGCCTACCAAATCCGGTAGGATACGGTACATTACAAGAGGAAGGCGAGAGTTTCAAGGGGAAGATTGCCAAAAATGAGTGGCACCAGGAGCCGACACCCGAGGACGCCAGGTAAGACGGTCATGTCCGCAATCGCAGCAGGCAATTCGTGAATCATCCGGTTTAGTCAAGCCTTGACATTAGTATGATAATCATAAAGGGTATTCATAGCCCGGATATTTCATTACCAGTAGACGTGATCGCCAAACATGAAAATACACGTCACAGCTTCCAGCTGCGTGCGGATTTTGACCTTTCTTCTGTTTCTCGGATGTACTCTGCAAGGCTGTATGACTCCAGGCCAAAATACACGTACCGCCGATTCGGGCTCCATTACTATCCACCTTGATAAGGTGAAGGAGGACCTCGAACCTCTTAACTTTCAAACACCGCCGCCGTTTTCGAAATCTACCCACGAGTATTTCAGCTACTATGGCTTGGAGATTGATGGCGCAGAGCATATCTTCGGGACGTTCAGTGTTAGTGACAAGATTCTGTCTGCTCACATTTTCAAACCAAAAGAAAGCAAAGGAACTGTGATCCTACTGCATGGTTATGCTGATCACACAGGGGTCTGGAGACATGTAATCAGAACAGTGGTTAAGGAGAGATACACGGTTGCTGTGTATGACCACCCGGGGCATGGTCTTTCGAGCGGAGCTCGGGCATCAATTGATGACTTTTCTGAATATGTCTCTGTCTTGGAGGACTTCTTGCGGATTGCTCGTGTGCATCTTCCTGGGCCCTATCACCTAGTGGCACACAGCATGGGTGGCGCGGTAACGTTGGACTACCTCTTGACTGTTGATCAACCGGGTGTGGAAAAAGTCGTCCTCATTGCACCGTTAGTTCATTCCTCCTACTGGCATCTTTCTCGGTTTGGACACTCCCTGGGGAAGCATGTGACCGATTCCGTGCCAAGAGCCTCCCGGAACGCTTCCTCAGACGAAGAGTATCTCATGTTAACAGAAAAAGATCCGCTTCAGGCGAGACAGGTCGCAATGAAATGGTTCAGTGCACTTGTCGAGTGGAACCAGAGAATTCTCAACTATGAGCTGTCCACATTGCCAATAAGAGTAATTCAGGGAACTGCCGACACCGCGGTTGATTGGAAGTATAACGTTGAATTTATTAAGGAAAAGTTTCCAAATGCAGACATCATTTTGATCGAAAACGGCGGTCATCAACTGATGAATGAATCCCTGCCCATGCGAGCCGAGGTTATTAATCTTGTGGTGGACTATCTCAAGGGACTGGTTAAGCAGTAAAGAATCCGGACCCAAAGGACTTGGCCACTCCAAGAGGAGTGGAGCATTGCAAAATATCAAATTTCAAGCACCAAATTACAAACAAATCTCAAATTCCAATATTTAATGACCAAAACAGGTTTGGAAATTGGAATTTCGGTCATTGTTATTTGTTTGATATTTGATATTTGTGATTTGGAATTTCTATTCCTCCAATGCTCTAGTACTCCAAAACAGCTAGAAATCTTTAGCGGCAAAGCCATTGAACTCTGACCCGGCCCTTCGAAGATCCCGCTACGCGGGGAAGGACCAGGTTTTCGATATTGAATAAAAAAAAGATGCTCAATTGGTCCCTCAGTAAAATGCGCTACGCAATTATCACTAATCCTGTCTCAGGCAAAATGACCGCGGAACAGAAGCGTGCTGCCTTGGCGCAAGCCGCGGAGATTCTGGATACCGAAATCCACGGACTTGATACCACTACAGCTGAAGAATTCGGTCAATGCGCCAGGGAACTCTCCACCCGCTGTGATGTACTCGTGGCCGCCGGGGGAGACGGCACCTTTTCGGACATCATCAATGCTATCGACACGGCCCAAACACCGGTTGGTTTTCTCCCCCTCGGTACCGGCAATGCCCTGCGCCACGCCTTACAATACAAAGGCGAACTGGCTGATGTTGCGGTGCGCATAAAGAACAGCGAAATTCGTGAATATGACCTGATCAATTGCGACCAAGAAAGACGTGCTTTTACCTCATCAGTGGGGATCGAAGGCACCATAATAAGGCTCAGACAGCACTATCGCGCCCGAGGTGGTACCGGCTTCAAAACATATTTCAGAGCCGTCCTAAAATCCTATCTCAAAAACTATGAGCGAGCCAACGCCAAGATTACTGTGGATGACGATACATTCGAGGTGAGAAATCTTTTGACCTTGATGGTAGTCAAACAACCATACTATGGCTTCGGAATGAAGGTTGTGCCCAGAGCCCGATTCGACGACCGACAGCTGCACATCCTTTGCGTAAGTTCCGGGCTCATTAAAACTGTTATCGGCGGGACAGCAGCATTTATAATCGGCAATCGGATTGGCGAATACTGTACCGGCCGGCAACTACGGGTGAAGTTGGATCGTCCACTGGTACTGCAAACCGACGGGGACTTAGGCTGGGAAGCTGAGTCGTTTTCCTTTACCCTTCTCCCGAAAGCGTTGAAGATTAAGTGCTAGTACCCTGAAGCCAAACCAGTGTAACCTCCGTCGTCTGCTCGTATTATATCATCCTTACTGGCATCGTCGGTGAGGGCTGGTTCACTCATCCCATCTTTGCCCATGCTGTAAAGGTCATAGTCAGTATTCAACGGACTGCCTTTTTCTAAACCCTTGCCTTTCCCCTTGCCTTTCCCTTTTGCCCCTTTTGTTCGCCTATTGTCTTCCGCCCCAAGTGAGGTATCGAAATTGATGTATTGGTAAGAGTTTTTCCAAGGATCCAGGGTAATTCCAAGTCCCAGCTCAACAAAAGCATCGGGCAGTCTTTCGGTGTCATTCAAAAAATTCATGATCTCTTTTTCATACATCCGGATTTCCGCCACAGCGCGGGTATTTCTTGCTCTATCGATAAAATGCTTATACACGCTCACGCCAATAGACGAAAGTATCCCAATAATGGTGATGACCACGATGAGCTCGGCGAGGGTGAAACCTCTCGTCCACCACTTCCGGTTGTGGGAACCAAATGAAGTTATACCAGTAAGCCAACGGAGAATTGACATATTCCTGGGGTCAAATAATTCTTGCATCTGTATCTGCCGGTTCCTCAAGGTTATGGCATCTTTCGTCTTACGACACTGGTACAGAATTATCCTGTCTCTTGTTCCACCTTGTCTTCGTCACTCAGCCGAAAGCGATGCACCTGTTCGAGCAGGTCAGCGAGATGCTGGCGGTGTTTCTGGAGAAGCTGCTGATCTGAATCCTGGCCGCCACTTATCTGGCTCGGTGTTTGCTCAATGGCGCTGAACGATCCCAGTGCTCTCAGACCTGCTTGCTGCAAGCTTTCGCATCGTTCAGAAAGTCCTTCTATCATCTGATTGAGCGCCTCTTCCTCGCGGTGAAGGTAGTCGC
Source organism: Syntrophobacterales bacterium (assembly GCA_030613915.1). Taxonomy (GTDB): domain Bacteria; phylum Desulfobacterota; class Syntrophobacteria; order BM002; family BM002; genus BM002. The sequence continues at coordinate 2,806 of JAUWKY010000068.1, read as the reverse complement.
TCTTTCTAATCTTCACTCGAAAATTCAGATCCCCATTTCCTATTTTTGAAAAAGCCCAACGAAACCGATAGAGCGGACCAATGAGCCGATGGAATATTCGTACTGAATGGATGCCCAACACGCACACCATCGCGATGATAGCCGGCCATACCCGTGAATGGAGGGTCAGTAGTCTATCGGCGGCTGCGGCACGCATTTCCAAGCTCAGATATTGGTTGGCCATAGCAAGTATGTCGGGAATAAAGAGGCAAACGGCCAAGAAAAGCACGATGACCAAACTGTAAGTTAAAATGATGGCCAAGACTCTATACTGTAGTGATCGGTCTACGATGGAGTATTGTTTTCGTCTCGTCTTTACTGTCATGACAACTCCTTGTACTATCTCCATCAAGAAAAGAGTTCAGGACTTATTGAAACCCTAGATCAATTGTTATCAAGGACTTCACGAATCACCCTGAGCATTTCCTTTATGTCATATGGTTTACTAATCTGGCCTCTTGCCCCAGCCTTGATAGCTTCTATTGCTGGTCCATCCAATGCATAGCCACTGGCAATCAGAACCCGTACCTGCGGATCCATCTTCAGAAGCTCCTCAAGACATTTTCTGCCGCCCATTTCAGGCATGATTAGGTCGAGTATCACTAGATCAATCCGCGCTTGCTGTTCGCCATAAAGCTTTAGCCCGCTCTTCCCATCTGGTGCAGTAATAACCGTATAACCCGACTCACCCAGCACCTGTACTATCAGATCTCTGATGAATTCCTCGTCATCCACCAACAGAATTGTCTCACTCCCTTTCATGATTGGAGCTCTCGTCTCTTTTTCATCAGCTACCTGTACTTCTCGGTCCAGAGTCGGCAGATAAATCTTGAAAGTTGCACCCTCACCGAGGTCGCTGGTGCAGCTTATAAAGCCGTTGTGGTTTTTCACAATTCCATAGACCATGGCCAGACCTAGGCCTGTACCCTTGTCTACATCTTTGGTGGTGTAGAATGGTTCGAAGATGTGCTCCTGGGTTTCTGAATCCATACCATGACCACTGTCTGAGACCGTCAGCAGGGCATAAACCCATGGGGTGGCATCAGGGTGCAGTCGACAAACTTCATCGTTTAGAATCGCATTCTCTGTTTTTATGAGCAGCTTGCCCCCTTCAGGCATGGCATCCTTGGCATTGACCGCCAGATTCATGAGTATCTGCTCCACCTGGATGGAATCGGCGTTAACAATCCTGAGATTGTCAGCTAGATCTAGGTCAATGTTGATCATTTTAGGAATGGTGCGCTCCAAAAGCGTCTTTACCTTTATAACCTCATGGTTCAGGTCCAGGGGGCGCCTGTCACTGTCAACAGCCCGGCTGAAGGTGAGTAACTGCTGGGTGAGGTCAGCGCCTCTTTTGGCGGCACCAACGATACGCACCAATGCCTGGTGGGCGCGCTCGTCCCGGTTTGCATCTTGAAGAAGCATCTGACCGTAGCCTTGAATAACCTGTAGTAGATTATTGAAATCATGGGCGATCCCGCCAGCTAAAGTGCCAACGGCTTCCATTTTCTGGGCTTGGAGCAGCTGGTATTGTATTTTCTCCTTTTCCTCTTGCGCCTGCTTGCGCTCGGTGACGTCTGTCAGGAAATTGAGGGTGGCTGGTTTGCCTTCCCAACTGATTAAGACTCCGTTGGCCTCCAACCACTTAATACCCCCTCTTTTGTTAACAACCCGAAAGTCAAAGATTCTAGCTGCTCCTTCTCCCTCAAGGAGTTCTTTGAAATACTCTGACGCCTTTGCTTGATCCTCTGGGTGGACAAAGTCCACAAATGGTCTGCTGGTTAAATCTTTACTTGAACAACGCACAAATTCCCGGATTTTGGGATTGAAAAATCTGGACATTCTATCCTGAATAACCAATATTGCCTCGCTGGCGTTGTCCACTACCAACCGATATTTTTCCTCCGATATATTAAGCTGTTTTTTTGCTTCAATGGATTCATCATAGTGTTTCTTTAGGGTTAAAACTGCTTTTACTCTTGCCGTCAGCTCTGGCATGAAGAAAGGTTTTGTAACATAGTCTATGGCGCCGGCCTCCAAAGCTTTGACAATGTTTTCTTTCTTATCTACAACTGTCACCATCAATATGGGAATGTGTACTGTGACTGGATCTTCTTTAAGTTTTCTAGTAGCTTCGATACCGTCGATTACCGGCATCTGAACATCCATTAAAATCAGGTTGGGTTTAAGCCTGCGAGCCGTATCTAGCGCTTCCTTGCCATTGGTTGCAATATGGACCTCATATCCTTCGTATTGGAGTGCCGCACAGAGAGCGTCTCTAATCTCGGTATCATCATCCACCACCAAGATTCTCTCCGGCTCTTTGATCAAAGAAGGGTCAGCAATCACACCTGTCTCCTGGTATTGGGAATAATCTACTGTAACCAAGCAGAATCCATGCCAAAATTGCTCTAATTCGAATTATTCAAAATCAGCTGTCGCGGCGAACCAAGCCGAAGGAAGGCGCGAGGACGCCCGGCATCCGGCTCAGACCTGTAATAAACAGCCACCAGTGTACGACTCCCTTTTAGAGCGAATAAAGAATCCGGGCCCCGAGGACCCCGGCGATTTTAGATTTAAGAATGCAGATTTTAGATTTAAGAGCTTAGTACCTCGCCATAAGGAATGCGTGCAGCCTCAATCTGCAATCTAGAATCTGAAATCGCAAATCACAAAGACTGAGGTTTCAGGTTTCAGTGTTCCCCGCTGCCGCTTCGCTTCAGACGGGATCTTCGACAGGTTTCAGCTTCTATGGATATATTTCCTG
>JAUWKY010000189.1 GCA_030613915.1 Syntrophobacterales bacterium | reverse complement strand
AGCATCATGAATAGTCGCAAAGAAAATCTCATTACCATCCTCCTCATACTGTTGGGAGTTATCATTGTTCCTATCCTGTTCATCTGGTCTGCAGATACTATCTTCGCTCTGACAATAAAGACATTCCTGGCTGCTTTTTTCCTGTTACTGCTTATCAGAGCTGTCCCTCGGAAAAAAGATGAGCCTCGTCATCGGCAGACCATTGGGAAGGCCGAGGAGAGTTGAGGAGCCGCATCCCTTCAGAATTCCAATTGAAATCTTTTCTCATAGGTGCTACAGTGTATCGCACTTTAACGGTATGAATTGACCTAACTCCCGAATAAATCGGGGGCACCCATGAATGACACCGAACCGGTACCCTGGCTAAAGCTCGATCTACCAGCGGGTAAGATTCTGGTGGTGGATGATGTTGATGAAGTGCGCAGTCTCTGCGCTGACATCATCCAGAATATTGGCCTCGAGTCAGCCACTGCCTCCAAGCCCTCTGAGGCGAAAGATCTTTTGGCAAAAGAGGTCTTCTCCCTGGTAATCAGTGACATCGCAATGCCGGGGATGGATGGACTCCAGCTCACCAAGTTCATCAAAGAGCACTATCCCAAAACTGACGTCATACTGATGACCGCCTTCAACATGCACTACTCGTATGACGATGTCCTGGTTGCAGGTGCCATAGACTTTATCCAGAAACCTTTCAGCAACGACGAGTTTGAGGCCAAATTAAAACGGGCCTGGCGGGAACGCCAGCAGTTAAAAACGATTCGGCGTTCTGAGCAACGCTTCAGAAGTCTGCTCGTAAATATCCCAGGAGTAGTGTTCACCGTCTTTGCCGATGGGACTACCCAATTTGTGGATGAGAAAATCAAAGAGCTAACCGGGTACGCTCCTGAAGCTTTTGAGACGGAGCCCGATCTCTGGTCGTCACTCTGCGGTGATGAGACCGGCTCCCTCGCAGCAGATTTGCTCCATTCTGCCTCGGAGCAGGAAGGCAGTCTGGTTCGGGAATACCTCATCCGGAACCGCGATGACAAAAACAGGTGGCTCCAAGTGAGAGGCCAAGCGGTCTTCGATGAGGACAACAACATCGATCACGTCAGCGGCATCCTTCTCGATATTACCCCTCAGAAGCGACTGGAAAAACGAACCAGCTCATTGAATCAGCTCTTCTTTAACTTCGATACTGATCACAACGCCAATATCCGAAAAGTTATCCTCGAAGCCAGCAACCTGCTGGCCGCCTCTTGTTCTCTTCACTACAGAGCTGAGAGGGACGGAAAAGAACCGTCGCTTACCTTGGCTCATGCCGACGGTCAAGTGGAGGTAAAAGAAGGCAGCAAAGTGCAGAGAGGCCCTCTGCTTAGTAAAATCATGCAAAGTACCAGCGAACAACCGGAGGTTTATGAAAACCTCGGTCAAGATGCAGAGCTGCAAAAAGACTATCTGGTAAAGCACCATAAGTTGCAAACAAGCATTTGCAAGCCACTCTTGGTCAATGAGCGCTGTTGCGGCTCTTTCTGCGTCGCCTTCACTGAAGGCCACAAAGTGCTCCCCCACGAGATGGCCGTTTTCTCCATGCTCGCCAGAGCGCTCGAGGTCGAAGAAGAACGACGCGAGCTTCAGGAGGCGCTCATTCGCTCCGAAGACAAGTATCGCTCTTTAGTAGAGGGCAACCTGTATCCGATCAGCATCATAGATAATCAAGGTGTCATTCGTTATTGCAACAAGGTAATGGCCACCATGTTTAACTATCCCCAGCCTTCCTCGCTCATGGGCCGGGATTTCATCGAATTGCTTCATCCTGGGGACCGTCAGACCTTTGCAGACCTGACTCGGAACCTCGACAAGGAGCGTTCGGCACAATCTGAGCAGACCCTTGAATTTCGCGGCTTGGCAAGTGACGATTCCACCATGGACATTCGGGCTACCATAGGCCTGATCTTTTTCGACGGACGTCCGGCATTCCAGGCAATCTTAGAAGACGTTACTCAGCGCAAACAGACAGAACAGGCACTAAGAGATTCGGAGGAGCGCTACCGAACCCTGGTGGAAGGCGCCAACGACGCCGTCTTTTTGGAGACTTTCGACGGCCACATAGTGGACATCAACACCAAGACCCGTGAAATGCTCGGCTATAGTCGGGATGAACTGCTACACCTCACCATGGCCGACCTCGTCCATCAAGATGACAGCCAGGTTCAAGAGGAGGAGAAGGAGGGCGAGCCCAGCCAGCATCGCGAAGAAATAATGATGCGCAAGGATGGCAGCCAGATGCCGGTAGAGGTCAACACCTCTATCCTGAGGCTCAAAGGCGAAAAATATCTGATGAGTGTGGTCCGAGATATTACCCAGCGCAAAGAGAAAGAGCTGCGCCAGAAGCACCTTGAACAGGCCATCATTGAAAGCAAGAAGAGGTTGATGGCGGTCTTCGACGGAATTATGTCGCCGTTAGCCATTACTGATCTGGACCACAACATAATCATGGTTAACAAAGCGACCGCTTCCTTTTTTGGGGATAAAATTCCTCGGCTTTTGGGGAGAAAATGCTACGAAGCTTTTCGCAAAGAAAGTGAACCCTGCCTCAATTGCCCGGTGAGCGAGACCATCCGTACCAGCAAGCCTTCACACCGTCTCAGCACCAATCCAATTGTCAATAGAACACTTGAGGAGTACACCTATCCCATCTTTGATGCCTCCGGCAATCTTTCCCTGATCATCAACTACGGCATCGACGTGACCGATAAGATAAAAATGGAACGGCAGCTGGTGCAGGCGGACAAGATGGCATCTTTGGGCACCCTTGCCGCAGGTATAGCACACGAGATTAGAAATCCAATGGCCACCATCAATCTCAACACGCAGATCCTCCTGCGGGATCTGGATGTTGGCGAAGAGCATCAGGTCTACATGCTCGACATTCAAAAAGAAGTCAAGAAGATCGAACGGATCATCTCTGAAATCTTGGAGTTTTCCAAACCGAGACCAGCCCACCTGGTGGAAAATAATATCAACGAGGTGGTACTGAGCGTCCACGAGCTTACCAGGGTACAGTTGCGCCAAGACGATCTCAGGGTTCACTTCAACCTGGCCGATCATCTGCCAGCCGTGCTCATTGACCCGGCCCAGATTTCTCAAGTAGTCATCAACCTGGTAATCAATGCCATGCAAGCCATGCCCGATGGTGGCGATTTGACCGTTACCACCCAAACGGACTCAACCACTCGGCGGGTTGAATTGCTGGTTGGCGACACCGGGCTGGGAATACCAAATGAAAATCTCTCCAAAATCTTTGATCCCTTTTTTACCAACAAGCCGGAAGGAACCGGGCTGGGCCTGTCAATCGCTCGCCAAATACTGGACAAGAACCAAGCCGCAATCCGGGTATCCAGCAAAGAGGGGCAAGGAACCGTTTTCAGGATCATGTTCAAGACCGTCGAGGAATAGGGGAGAGTCTGAATCAGGCATAATTCCCATAAAAAACACTCGCATAGAATCGCAAAAAGGTGTATAACTCCAGGAAATTTTCCCTGACAATTCTAAATCTGTGGTGGAACTCATGGACGAGGCTATCTATAAAATTCTCATCGTGGATGACGAAGCGTCCTTCAGGACCTCTTTAAAAGGAGCCCTTAAGAAGGATTATAAAGTTGCGGAAGCCCGCAATAGTGAGAAGGCCATTCAGCAGGTGAGGGAGAATCCACCGGATGTGGTCTTGTTGGACATCTCCATGCCCGGAGGCAGTGGTCTCGAAACACTTCAGAAAATAAGAGAAATTGACGATTATGTCGCGGTAATCATGGTTACCGCTCATGGAGAAGCAAGAAATGTTGTTCAGGCTATCAATCAAGGGGCGGTTGACTACCTGACCAAGCCCATTGACATGGACGAGCTGCAAATTGCCATTGATAAGGCCCTGGAACGGTTGCACTATAAACAAGAGATCGCCGCCCTGCGTAAAGCCCTCTCCAAGGAATACAACATCGACAATCTGATCGGCAAGAGCCCCGAGTTCTTGGCGGCCCTTTCCATGGCCAAGCGGATTGCCAGAAGTCCGGATGCCAATGTCTACATCGGTGGTGAGAGTGGGGTGGGTAAGGAGCTTTTTGCCCGGGCCATCCATTTCAACAGACACAGAGTCGCCAGCCCGTTTGTAGCGGTCAACTGTGCCGCCATAAACAAAGAGGTGGTGGAAAGTGAGCTGTTCGGCTACAAGCGGGGTGCCTTCACCGGTGCCCATACCAAAGGTAAGAAGGGCTTTTTCGAGGAGGCCCACAACGGAACCCTTCTTCTTGACGAGGTAGCTGACCTGCCTCTGGATGTTCAGGCCAAGCTTCTCAGGATTCTGGAAGAAAAGGAATTCTACGCAGTGGGCGACTCACAGCCAAAGAAGGCAGACGTCCGTGTCATTGCCGCTACCAACCAACCGCTGGAGAAACTAATTGAAAACGGCCAGTTTCGCCAAGACCTCTATTTCCGTCTAGCCACCATTGCCATCAACATCCCTCCTCTGCGGGAGCGCAAAGAGGATATTCCGCTTCTGGTTAACTATTGTCTCGAAATCTTTAACAAAAAATATGACAAGAAATTTCAGAAAGTGTTACCGAAAGCTGAAGAAATCTTGCTGAATCACCCGTGGAAAGGCAATGTCCGCGAACTCAAGAATGCCATTGAGCGAGTAACCCTCCTGGAAGATTCCACCGAAGTAAAACCTGAACATCTTGATTTCCTTACGCCAACAACCCCCTCCCCTGCCCCAACCAAGCGTGATCCTGGAAAAGAGACCCAGGATTTTCCACCATCTCAGATTCCCTCATCTGGAATCTGCCTCGATGACGTGATCAAAAAAATTATTACCACTGCCTACACGCAAACCAGCAAAAACCAGGTACAGACAGCCAAACTTCTAGGCATCACCAGAAACACCCTGCTCTATCGTCTCAATAAATACGGAATTACATAGCCAGTTGGTTATCATAGAGCAGGGGGCATAGAGCATAGAGTGAAAGGCACATTTCGAATCATTCTCGTGCCTAGCCTCTAGTGTTTAGTGCCTAGTTGAAACTGCTGCCCTCTGCCTGTTTAGCCG
>JAUWKY010000150.1 GCA_030613915.1 Syntrophobacterales bacterium | reverse complement strand
GTGTTCATCGTCACTGACCACCGGTTCAATTCCCGCACCGTTGAGAATTTTGATAATGTTCTGGCTGACCGAAAGGCTGTCCACCCCAAGGTAGCGAAAAATGACCTGAAAATAGGGCATGCAGCCCACAAAGAAAAAGGTATCCCCCCGTTCGGCAATCTTTCCCGCCTCCCTGGCCCAATCGGTTTTTTTCTGGTTAATCCCCTGGGTCTGAAGCTCCATGATGGTCTGGAGCATACCGTGATGGGAATAGGCTGGTTGGGTCCCGAGTTTCATGGCCTCTTCCCGAAGGAGACGCATAAATTCCGGGAAATCAATGCTTGAGGGGCAGCGCTCGAAACAGCGACTACAGGTGAGGCAGGACCAAAGTTCGCGATCCTTGAGCAGTTCGTCGCCAAGACCCAGCAGGGCCTTCTCCACAATGATTCGCGGCGAGAAGTTTGGTGACACCCTGGACACCGGACAACTTCCAGTGCACACTCCGCAGTCCAGACAATAGTAGGCTTGAGTCGTTTGAGCAGCGTCTTCGATGTTCATGCAGCAACTCCCAGGGGATTCTTTCCCAGGTCTTTTATTTTCTGGGTAAAAGAGGTGACGATTTCAGCAAAACGGGCAGCCTCGGCAGATGAAACCCATTCCAAGGCCAAACGCTCGTTGTCAATACCCAATAGGTCCAGCAGTTCACGGGTCATGTCGATGATCCGTTTGGCTTTTTCATTACCATCCAGGTAATGGCAGTTGCCGAGATGTCACCCGCTTACCAGAATCCCGTCGGCCCCTTTTTGGAAGGCCTTGAGAATAAAGTCGGGGGAGATCCGGCTGGAACACATGATCCTGATCACCCGGATGTTGGGCGGATACTGTATCCGACTGACCCCGGCTAAATCAGCACCAGCATAGGCGCACCAGTTACAGCAGAAAGCAATGATTTTAGGTTCAAACTCAGCGGTCATAATAAGTTTCCCTTTGCATTCTCACTTGATATTAATGCTAATCGCATAGCGCAAAGAGCAGAGCGCAGAGCGTCGAGAGAAAGTCTTTTTCGCTATGCGCTTGGCGCTATGCGCCAGGCGTTACTCGCACAAGGCCGCCTCTATCATGGCGAGCACTTCATTATCGGTGAAATGGCGGATGGCCGCCGCACCGGTGGGGCAGGCCACGGCACAGGCGCCACACCCCTTGCAAAGTGCTTCTTGAATCTGGGATACTTGGAATCCTTCACTGATTTCCACTAGTTCAGGGGCTCCGTAGGGGCAAGCCTCGACGCATTCACCACAACCCCGGCAGAGGCTTTCATCCACAGTGGAAACCACACCCTCCACCTCAATTCTTTTCTGGGCCAGGATAGTGGCGGCACGAGCAGCGGCCGCCTGAGCCTGGGCAATGCTCTCGTCAATAGGTTTGGGATAATGAGCCAGGCCGCAGACGAAGACACCGTCATTGGCAAAATCCACTGGGCGCAGCTTCATGTGGACTTCCATGAAAAAGTTGTCCTGGCTAAGAGGTACCTTGAACATCTGAGCCAGCTCTTCCAGACCCCGGGTCTCGATGGCACTGGCCAAGGTGATAAAATCAGGTTTTAGGGTGATGGGCCTCTGGAGAACGTGATCCACCACTGTAACCTCGAGGCCGCCATCATCTGTCTCCGCGACCACCGGTTTGTTGTCCAAGTCATAACGGATGAAAATCACACCCTTAGCCCGGGCCTCTTTGTAGAGATCCTCTCTTTCGCCGTAGGTGCGGATATCGCGATAGACGATATAGACGTCCATCTGGGGGTTGCGCTCCTTCAGTTCCACCGCCTTCTGTACCGAGAAGGTGCAACAGATCTTACTGCAGTGGGGCCTCTCCGGTTCTCGTGAACCCACACACTGAATAAAAACGGCGCTGGTAGCGTTTTTTACTAGATCGGTGTCCCAGGCCTCATCTAGTTCGTGCCAGCGGAAAACCCGATTGTTCTTACCGTATAAGTACTCCTCTGGAACTGTGGGGTGGGCTCCGGTAGCCAGGACAGTAACACCGTGTTCGATTTCGCGGATGCTTTCGTCGCCGTTGAGGCTGATGGTGGTCTTAAAGTTGCCAAGGAAGCCTGAGGTCTCTTTGACCTGACCATTCAGGTGAACCTCAATGTTTTTGTCGCGGTTTATGTCATTGACTAGGCTTTTGAGAAATTTTGGGATGTTTTCGCCTCTCCAGGTTTTCTTCAGATTTGAAGCTTGACCGCCCAAACTGTCGCTCTTTTCCACTATGTGTGCCTTGAAGCCCTGCTGGGCTAGGGTGCGAGCACAAGTCATACCGGCCACACCACCGCCAATCACCAGGGCCGCCGGATTCACCGTCACTGAGGGTAGGGGCAGAGGTTCGAGGAGTGCTGCCCGGGCAACTGCCATCCGAACCAGATCTTTGGCTTTTTCAGTGGCAGCGTCGCGGTCGCCGGAATGCACCCAGGAACACTGATCCCTGATGTTGGCCTGCTCAAAGAGATACTTGTTGAGGCTGCTATTCCGCAGGGTTTCCTGAAAGAGGGGTTCATGGGTGCGTGGAGAGCAAGCGGAAATCACCACCCGGTTGAGATTTTGCTGCTTGATGATATCCACCAGTTGAGCCTGGGCGTCTGTGGAGCAGGAGAAAAGGTTGTCCTGGACAAAGGTCACGTTGGGAAGAGTCTTGGCGTACTCCACCACCTCAGGGATCCGGACCACACTACTGATGTTTACCCCGCAGTGGCAGACGAAGACACCGATACGAGGCTCTTCAGCACTGACATCACGCTCCTCGGGGAAGGTTTTCTCCTTAATCAGAGTATAGCGTGAGCCGGCAAGTCGGCTGGCCGCGGCACCTGCTGCCGCCGACGCTTCCATTACCGACAAGGGGATGTCCTTTGGTCCCTGCAAAAGGCCACAGGCGTAGACGCCTGGTTTGGAGGTTTCCACTGGGTTGAAACTACTGGTGCTGGCGAAATTATAGTGGTTGAGATCCGCGCCCACTTTTTTCGCCAGTTCTGTGACCCCAGGGGAAGCCTCCATACCCACGGAGAGCACCACCATATCGAACTTTTCACTGACTGCTTCACCCGCTTCATTCACATAGCCCAGGAGCAAGTTGTCCGTCGCCGGTACTGGATCCACGCTGTGAATGCGGGAGCGCACAAAACGGACCCCGTCTTCTTGGGCGCGGTTGTAATACTGCTCAAATTCCTTGCCGAAGGTCCTCATGTCCATGTAGAAGATGGCGGTGTCCAGACCATCTTTGGCATGCTCTTTGGCTATCATCGCTTCTTTGACCGCGTACATACAGCAGACGCCGGAACAGTAGCCGTTGTCGCAATGGTTGATGTCGCGGGAGCCCACGCACTGGAGCCAGGCGATCTTCTTGGGTTCCTTCTCGTCTGAAGGCCGCACCAGATGCCCATGCCAAGGTCCAGATGAAGAAAGAATCCGCTCGAACTCCACCGAGGTTACCACGTTGGGATGCTTGGCATAGCCATAGTCATCATACTGAGTGGGATCGAATGGCCTGAAGCCGGTGGCCAACACAATGGCGCCAACTTCTAGTTCCACCTCTTCATCCACTTGAGAGTGGTCGATTGCTCCTGTGGGACAGAAGTCGGCGCAGATTTTACAGTCCCCGGTAAGGAAATGGGCGCACTTGGATCTATCAATGGCAGGTATGTTGGGCACTGCCTGAGCATAGGGGACATAAATAGGCTTGCGCCCGGTCAAGCCCGCATCATACTCCGATAATATCGGTTGCACCTCTTTGTCGGTAATTTCGGAGAGTTTGATGTGGCCGGTGGGGCAGATAAACTCGCAGGCACCACAGGCTACACATGCTTCCGAGTAGGTCTCAAATGGTGTCGCCACCTCCATTTCAGTACCACGGCCAGAAAAGTCTATTGCATTGGCACCTATCCTCTCGCACACCCGCACGCACAGTCCGCAAAGGATGCAGTCGTCGTCGTCCAACTTGAACCTAGGGGTGTCGACCTCGAATTGCTCCGCCAGGTGCTTGACGTAGTCATTGTTGGGGCAGCGGGCCCAGAGCAACTCAATGAGCATCTTGCGGTGACGGATGACCTCTTCGGAGTCAGTGTTGACCTCCATGCCCGTCCAGACCGGGTAGTTACATGAGGTCACGAATCTCTTCCGTCGTCCGTCAAAAAGCTCCACCGTGCACAGACGGCACAATCCGGCCGGTTCAAGAGCCTTATGGTTACAGAGGGTAGGTATGTAAATATTGTTGGCTTCTGCAACTTGGAGGATAGTTGTCCCCTCTTCTGCCTTGACTTCCCTACCATTAAGAATAAAGGTCACCATTTTTCATTCCTTGTTACAAACTGGTCATTTTATGACTATGGCGTCAAACTTGCACGACTCGTAGCAGATAGTGCAATGGATACACTTTTCCTGGTCAATAGTATGGAGCTCTTTCTTTTCGCCAGAAACGGCTTCTTGAGGGCACTTTCTAAAGCAAACGTGGCAGCCGTTACATTTCTCTTCGTCAATCTCGTAGTAGAAGAGCCCTTTGCAAACTCCTGCCCGGCACTTCTTATCGTAAATGTGGTCCAAGTATTCTTCCCGAAAATACAGCAAGGTAGTTAGGACGGGGTTGGCGGCGGTGCCACCCAAGGCGCAAAGAGATAGGTTGTGAACCGTGTTGGCGAGTTCCTCCAACAACTCTATATCACCATCTTTTCCCTCACCTGCACATATATTGGTAAGTATTTCAAGGAGCCTGGTGATACCCTCTCGACAGGGAACGCACTGACCGCAAGACTCTTCCTGGAGAAACTCGAGGAAATACCTGGCGACGTCCACCATGCAGTTGTCCTGGTCCATGACGATCATGCCTCCCGAACCCATCATGGCCCCAGCCTGGGTGAGCTTTTCGAAGTCCACAGGAAGGTCAAGAAGCTGCTCAGGAACACAACCACCAGAAGGTCCGCCGGTCTGCACGGCCTTGAACTTTTTATTTTTGAGAATGCCTCCGCCGATGTCGTATATGATTGTCCGGAGAGAGGTGCCCATAGGCACTTCCACCAGGCCGGTGTTTTTTACCTTGCCCACCAGGGAAAATATCTTGGTTCCCTTGCTTTTTTCCGTGCCTATGGAAGCATAGAAATCAGCACCTCTGTTGATAATCAAAGGAACGTTGGCCCAGGTCTCAACATTGTTTAAGGTGGAAGGCAGATCCCGATAGCCCTTTTCTACAGTATGGATATACTTAGCTCTTGGCCTACCTACTTTACCAGCTAACGAACGCATAAGGGCTGATGACTCTCCACAGACAAAAGCCCCTCCGCCCCGGCTAATTTTGATTTTAAAGTCAAAGCCGGAACCAAGAATGTTCTTACCCAGGAGGCCATAATCCTCAGCTTGTTTAATGGCGATATCTATGTTTTTGACAGCAAGGGGATATTCGTTTCTGACGTAAATAAAACCTTCATTAGAGCCTATGGCATAGGCCCCGATAATCATTCCCTCGAGGACACTGTGGGGGTTCCCCTCAAGGAGACTTCTGTCCATGTAAGCCCCGGGATCGCCTTCGTCGGCATTGCACATGACGTATTTTGGCTCTTCGTGGGCCTTGCGGCATGAGTCCCATTTTACCCCTGTGGGGAATCCACCTCCTCCACGTCCCCTAAGCCCGGACTTTTTAATGGTGTCAATAATCTCTTCGGGTGAGATGTTGAAGAGGGCCGCCGCCAGGGCGGAATAGCCGTCCATGGCAATGTAGTCATCAATGTTGGTGGGATCGATTAAGCCGTTGTTTCCAAATATGAGGCGGTACTGGTGGCTATAAAATGGGATCTCCTCCTCTTTGGAGAGTTTCTTTTTGGAGACCGGGTCCTTATAGAGTAGACGCTCGACAAGTTGCTTGTTAACAAGCGTTTCGGACACAATTTCAGGAATGTCCTCTGCTTTCACTTGAGGATAAAAGGTACCCTCGGGATGAATAACCATGATTGGGCCTTTTTCACAGAACCCGTGGCATCCCGTGACTTTTACTTCCACCTTTTTCTTTAAGCCATTTTGAGATATTTCGCTCTCCAGGGCATCCCTGACCTCTTCTGTTCCATAGGCGCCACAGCCGGAGCCAGCGCAAAGGGAAATGAGAGGCTGATTAGGGTCACGTTGTTTCTGGAGTTGCTCTCTATGGCTTTTCAAGTCTTTCTGGCTTTCTAATCTACTCATCTTTCCCTCAACCTCAGCGAACCGAGAAATTTTCGAGTAAGGTTTTTGAACCCTTGGGCCTCGTTGGGTTAGCCC